>JACPRL010000046.1 GCA_016189965.1 Acidobacteriota bacterium
AGTAAAACTTGACTTCGCGGCCCGGCCGGAGTACAAAGGCAGCGCCGCCATCCGAGCGCTGCTTGTTGCGGTTGCAGGGGACGCCACCCCGCAACCGGTGGAACTAAAAGCAGAAGCTCCCTTTCAGACAGCTTCATCTCTCTATGCGCGTCAACGCTCCTCGCCGCGCTACAAGTGGCTGCCAGGGCTGCGGGTCGAGGCGACCTATGAGGGCCGCCCTCTGGTCATCAAGCGGCTCCCCGGGCTGGAGAACATCAGCGCCGGCGGGCTGTGCGTGAGTGTCGGCGAGCCGCGGCCGCCCGTGGGGGCCGAGCTTGAGTTCCGCTTCCCGCTGGTGGAAGGCCCGTTCGATCCGGCGCGGCTGACGGTGCGGTGCCGCGGGCGGGTGCTGCGGCACGAGACGCTGCAGCGGGTCGCCGTGCAGTTCCACGATGTCCAGTTCGTCCGCCAGGAGCGGCCGGCGCGGCTGCCGGCGGCCGCCCCGACCGCAATCGTCCCCACACTGGAAACGATGACCTAGCGCTGCGTTCCCAAAGAAAATGAGAACGTGGATGCGCTTGAAGTGAGCCGGAGTTCCCCGGTGGCAGGTGCCACCGGGCTCGGCGATTATTTCAGCTAAGAGGTAGCGCAGGTTGTCCCGGACGCGTCAGCGGACGGGCTACCTGCGGCCTTGCAAGCCGAGGGTACGCACAACCCTAGAACAGCCGCGGGTAGGCCTGCGGTTTCCGTGCAGCCCGCCGGGCGCCTGCGAGGCGCAGGCCAACCCGCGCTACCTTTTTCGTCTGCCGCCGGGCGCTGAGGGCAGGCCGGGCTCGGCGACTATCAGGCAAGGAAGCGCAAGAACTCAGCGCAGCAGCTTGATGGCGCGGCGCAGGTCGGAGACGGCCAGGTAGGCCTTCACTTTGCCCTTCTGCTTCGCCCCGCCGCTGTAGGCGTACTCAATGTTGATGCCGGCCTTGCCGAGCTTCTTCGCCACCTTGGCGAGGCTGCCCGGACGGTCGGGCAGCGTTACTGCCAGGACGTCCCGTTCGCGCACTTTGAACCCGCGCTCGGTGAACACCTGGCAGGCCTGGTCGGGCTTGTTCACAATCAGGTGCAGCGAGCCTTCGCTCTTGTGCACGTCGGAGGCGAGCAGGGCGTCAATGTTGATCCCGCGCGCCCACAGCGCCGAGGCAATCTCCCCCAGCACGCCCGGACGACTCGGAACCCGCACTGTTAGTTGTCTGACTTTCCGCATGCCCACCGCCCCAGGGGCCGGGACGGTCCCGCCAACCCACGCTGGCCCGTACCATTACACCATTTCCGTTTGAAATGCAAATTCCCGCCACGCTGCGAGGCAAACCGGATACACTTTTGCCAATGGCAACCGAGCGCCGCTCTCGTTGGCGTCGCCGCCTGCTGCTGGCGCTGTTGTTCGCTGTCCTGGCCGCAGGGGCCTTACTGCGCTACGGCGGTTACCGGTTGGTGGCGCCCGACCCGCTGCCGGCGCAGGCCGACGTGGCCGTGGCACTGTTTGGCTCCTTCCACGCCCAGCGGAACCGCACGGCCGAGGCGTTGCGGCTGCTCGAGCAGGGCCGGGTGCGGCACGTGGTGTTGAGCGTGGGGAGCGTGTCGCTCTACGGCGAATGGGTGCCGGAGCTGGCGCGGCGCTACGTCCAGGAGAACTACGGAGAAGGCATCTCGCAGCGGGTGCTGGTGTGCGCGAAGAACGCGGGGTCAACCGGCGAGGAAGCCGTGGCCACGCGGCGGTGTCTGGAGGGGCGCGGGTGGCGGTCGGTGGTTGTAGTGACTTCGAACTTCCACACCCGGCGCGCCCGCTGGCTGTGGAAGGAAGCTCTCGCTGGTTCCGACCCGCCGTTCACCGTCGTGGTGCACGGCGTCCCTGACGTCGACTTCGAGCCCGACGGCTGGTGGCGCAACCGGCGGCACGCCAAGACCTGGGTGGCGGAGACGGCGCGGCTCGTCTGGAGTTTCTTCGAAGGGATTCCGGATTCGCCTCCCACCAACGTCGAAATCCGCTGATAGAGCAAGGGGCGCTGCGCGCCCCTCATACCATCACGAATTCCTGTCCTACTGACTGAGGGCATGAACGAAAGGATTGCCCCAAGATGTGGCCGCGGCGCGGCCATGACCCTTCGACTTCGCTCCCTTCGACAGGCTCCCTTCGGCAGGCTCAGGGTCTTCGACAGGGTCTCCGCTCCGCTCCGACAGGGCAGGCAGACAAGAATGTCTGTCCTACTGACGGAGGGGGAAAGCTGCTAGTTAGCGGCGGGGCGGGAAGAGGATGCCTTCGATGAGGGAGCAGACGATGTGGCCGATGGTGATGTGGGCTTCCTGGATGCGTTGCGGGTCGCGCGAGGGCACCTTGAGCAGCAAATCTGTCTTGTCGGCGAGCGCCCCACCGCTCTCCCCCGTGAGAGCAACGACGAAGGCGCCGCGGGTTTTGCCGGCCTCGACGCCGCGCAGCACGTTGGGGCTGGTGCCGCTGGTGGAGAGCGCCACCAGGAGGTCGCCGGGCTCGACCAGCGACTCAATCTGGCGGGCGAAGACCTGCTCGAAGCCGTAGTCGTTGCTGGCCGCCGTCAGCACCGAGGTGTTGGTGGTCAGCGCCAGCGCCGCCAGCCCCGGGCGATTCTCGCGCAAGCGCACCACCAGCTCGGCGGCCAGGTGCTGGGCGTCGGCGGCGCTGCCGCCATTGCCGAAGAAGACCAGTTTCTTGGCGTCGCGCAGGGCCTCCGCCGCGCGCTCGGCAAAGGCGGCGATGGCACGGAGGAGCTCGTCAGAGAAGCTCTGCTTGACGCGGCAGCTCTCGGCCAGTTGGGCGCGAATTTCGTCGATGCGGGCATTCATGGCGAAGGCAGCTACCTGCTCGGACCGCGCAGTGCCGCTCCAATTATATGGGGCTATTGATTCCTGGGTGAATTAAATAATGTCGGCGGGCAATGAAGCAAACAGGTCGGCGGAGCGGCCCAAAAAGCAGTGGCGAGTGGGCGGCGAGGCGAGGCCGTCGGCGGAGATGAGCGGAGCACAACCTCGACAAAGCACGGATGCCCGCTGCGCGGGCATGACCCTTCGACCATGCTCAGGGCAAGCAGGCAGGAATGCCTGTCCTACTGGCGACGCGGGAAGCGATCCCGCTGCGGATGGAACGAGGAGAGCGCAGTGAACTACGAATTCTTGCGCTTTGCGCTCGGGACAGGCAGGGGAAACACGATGAGAGGGAGAAAAGCAGATCCTTCGACTTCGCCCCGCCCCTTGCGGCGGCACAAGAGTCGTGCCCCGGCTACGGCGGCCCCGACGCCGCAAGGAGCGAGGCTTCGCTGCCTTCGACAGGCTCCCTTCGACTCGCTGCGCTCGCTCAGGGTCTCCGCTGCGCTGCGACAGAGTCTCCGCTGCGCTCCGACGGGGCAAGCGGGCTTCGGTTGAAACACCTGGAGGCGTCGAGGGCAGTTTCTCCTGTGTTGGTGCCGGGTTGCGCACGGGGATTTCTCGCGTTGGGCACAGTTGAATTTTCGCTTTGGAGGGTTTCGGGCGGGTGAACTGCGACTTTGTGCGCCTACCGGCGGCGGCGGTCCGGGGGGGGTGGCGGGGGTGTCAACTTTCGCCGCGCAGGTTTTCCGCCGTGCGGCGGAGGTTGCGCAGCACCTTCCGCGCTCCGAGATAGAACGCTCCGGGAAGTGTGAAGAGCTGGCGGAAGCGCGCCGGCGAGCGCACATAGTAGGCGTCGATGCGCGGCACCGCGTAGACGTCCGCCTCCGGCCGAACCCGCTCCATCGCCACCCCGCAGGCGCCCTGGTAGTGCCGGCCCACGGCGGCGCGCGCCGCCGCGCTCCAGCGCCCGTAGGGATAGCAGAAAAAATTTGTCGGCCGGCCTAGTTGGTCTTCCAACTCCTGGCCGCTCCGGACTACCTCCTCCTCCAGCGCTGCCTCGCCCAGGCGCGACAAGTCGGGATGGGTGGCGCTGTGCGAGCCGAACTCGATGTTCCGCCCCGCCAGCTCGTAAATCTGCGACCAGGCGAGCAGCGGGCTCTCTTCCACCCAGGCGGGCTGGCCCGGCCAGCGGTTCGTCCGCCCGCAGTAGCCCGTGACGACGAAGACGGTGGCGGGCAAGCGGTGCTTCTCGAGCACGGGAAAGGCGGCGTCGTAGAAATCGCGGAAGCCGTCGTCGAAGGTCAGCACCACAGCGTGCCGCGGGAGCGGCTGTTGCCGGCGCAGCGCCCCCATCAGCTCCCCCAACCGCAGCACGCAGGCGCCGCCGCTCGCCAGCCAATCCATCTGCTCGGCAAAGGCCTCGGGCGGGGTGCAGAGGGGAGAGTGCCCGGCCGAGATAGAGTGATAGGTCAGGATGAGCGGCCGGGTATGGAAATCAATCCCCATCGAGGCAGGTGCCGGCCCGCGCTAGCGCCCTACGCCCGCGCGAACCAGTTGTAGACATAGGCGATGATCGTGCCGACGACGAACCCCACAACGAAGGCGTAGACGAACCCTACCAGGCTCCCCACGAACGTCACCGTGTAGCCGGGGAAGTATTGCGCCAGCAGGCCCAGGTGCGGGCCCACCTGCCCGTCCCCGCCCTTGACCACCAGCCAGTTCGTCGCCACAAACAGGCCCCCGCCGAACAGCAGGCCCACCGCCACGCCCAGCACACGGGCGCTCAGCCGCAAAACCGCCTTTTGCAGCTCTTCCTCTTCCGTCGTCACCATCAACTCAGCCTCTCTGCAGCCCCCGGCCCTCAAACGTGATCCAGAAAATCCCGGTACTGTTCCGCATCCGCCCGCGCGCGAACCACCAGCAGGTAAAGCGCCAGTATCACGTTCCGCACCAGGGCCACAAACCAGCCGGCGACGAATCCGGTGGCGAACCCCCAGAGCAGTCCGACCAACGAGCCGCCCCACGTAACCGAATAGCCCAGGAAATACTGGGAGAGCAAACCCAGTCTCGGCCCCACCTCGCGCCCTGGCTCCGCCGTCAGCAGCAGAAAGACCGTGGCGAAGAAAACCACCGCGCCACAGACCAGCCCGCAGGCCATCCCCAGGGCCTTCTTGTCCAGCGGCGCAAAGGCCAGCAACACCGGACGCGGGAGCGCCTCGGCGTCCTTCTCCGCGCTTTTCAACACCGGCTCCGCCATTGGCCGCGATGGTAGCATCCTCACCCGGCCAATTCAACTCCCGCAGCCGTGGCCCGCGACCCGTGACCAGCCACAAAGACACAAAGGCACGAAGAAAGGAATCTAATAAGACAGTTCTGTTTGTGTCTTCGTGTCTTGGTGGCCAGTGAAGAAGTGGGGTTGGGACGGCTTCCAGGATTGCGCGGAAATGCGTCTGCAATGCGTTCTGGACGCATTTCGCCCCTCGGGCCAATAGTCCAGGCCACCTCGCCTTTTCCCACGGAGCGCGAGTCGCGGGTTGCGCTTCGGGGCTGAGTCTGTTAGCTTGGCCGGCTTTGAACGGCGCCGCACCAGCTGACCCCGCTCCCCCGACCGACAGCCGCACCACACTCGCCGCCATCCTGCTGGGGCTGGCCTGTAGCCTGCTCACAGGTGTGGCGCAACTGGGGCTGAAGTGGAGCGCCAACCGCCTCCGCACTCTCAGCGGGGAAGACTGGCAGGCGCTGGCGCGCGCGGTGCTCGCAGACCACCCGGCCCTGGCGGGGATTGTGCTGTCTTACGGCGTTTTTGCTCTGGGGCTGCTGCTCTTTCTGCTGGCGCTGCGCCGGGGGGAGCTCATCACCATCTACCCCATGCTCGCCGCGCGTTACGTCTGGGTGGTGGCCGTCACGCCGCTGCTCTTCCCCGGCGAATTCCTCAACCTCTACAAACTGCTGGGCGCGGGCCTGGCCGCGCTGGGCGTCTTTGCCGTCGCCCGCGGAGGGCTCAAGTAGCCATGGAAACCCAGCTCTGGGCCGTGGCCTGCGTGGTGGTCTCGACGATGCTGGCCGCCCTAGCCGCCTTCCTGCTCAAGCGCGGCTCGCGCCAGTTCGAACTCTCTCGCACCCGGATTCGCATCGGCGGCAACGTCCTCGGAGCTGCCGTCCTCTATGTGCTGGCCGCTGCGCTGTTTTTCGTCGGTCTGCTCGGCGGCCCGCTCTCTGTCCTCTTTCCCATCACCGCCGTCGAATACGTCTGGGTAGTGCTGCTGGCGCGCGGCCTCCTCCGCGAACGCATTGACGCCTGGAAAGCCGCCGGCATCGCGTGCATTGCCGCCGGCGTCATCCTGGTGGGCCTGGGAAGCTGACACCCGTCAGCGTCCCGTTGTCGGGACGGGCTCGCTAATCACGACAAACCCACCGCCGGTTTCCGACGGCCCGGCGAGAATCCACACGGGGCGACCGGCATAGTAGCTGTGCAGGCGCTGGCGCGATTCGGGGCCCAGCGAGCGGACGTAAATCGGCCCCGGCGCGTCCCGCTCCGGCACGGGGGGATTGAAAATGCAGGCGGAGGCGTAGTCCGGCCACGCCTCGCCGCGGATTAAGACCAGGCTGCGGCCGAACCGGTGCTCGCGCTCCAGCCGACGGATGTCGGGGCGAATGCCGCGGTAGTGGTGGTACTTATCGAGTGTGCGCCAGGGCAGGAGGTTGACGATACCCAGCACGCTTGCCAGGGCCACGTACAGCCACACGCGCTGGCTCGCCGCCGGCGTCCAGCCGCTCTTCTGCAGCCGCGTCGCCAGCACCTGCCCGGCCCGAATCGTCAGCGCCGCCAACGGCACAATCATCTGGTACCAGTAGCGCGCGCCGAAGTCCGCCCCGCCGCTGAACCAATAGCAGCTCATCCCCGCCCACACCGCCAGCAGCAACCCCCAGAGCAAGCCGTCGGCGCGCCACCGCCGCCAGAGCAGCAGCAGAAAAACAAGAAGCAGCGAGCCGCCCGCCCAGCCGAACATCTCGAAGTTGATGAGATAGAGATTCTGGTTGGTGTTGAGCACCACGTCGAGCGGCCCGTGGCCGGGCAGGGCGTCGAGACCCGTCCAGCCCAGGTTGCCCACGTCGGCTCCGAAGCCGATGCGGTTCGCGCCCTCATAGTAGGTCAGGTCAGTGAAGCGCGTAATGGGAAACAGCAGCGGATCTCCGGTGAGCGCCTGGTTGTAGGCCAGCAGCGCTCCGACCATCGCCAGCCCGGTCACAGCCGTCAGAGCGAACGCCAGCAGGCGGAGCTTCGACCAGCCGGCCGCGAGCCACCAGACGCCTGCCGCGGCCGCCAGGAACACAGCTTCGAGCGGCCGCACGTGCACGAGGGCGCCGAAGCTCAAGCCCGCCACCGCCGCCCCGCGAAGACTGCCCTCGCGGCGCGCCCGCTCGATTCCAAGCAGCCCAGCGAGCGACAACACCAGCGTCAAGGGATGGGGCATAAAGCTGGCGGACATGAAAAGCAGCCAGGGGGAAGCAGCGAGCAGCAGCCCCGCGCCGTCGGCCACCTCGCGGTCGTAGAGCCGCCGCAGGAAGAGGTGCGCCAGCAGAATCGCGGCCCCGCCGAGCAGCGGATTCACCAGCCACGGCAATCCCGCGACAAATCCCGCCGCCAGCACGGCCGGCCAGCCCGCCGGCACCGCCCCGAACCACTTCGCGCCCTCGATGAGCTGGAACTCGCAGACGAATGCTTCCGGTTCCGGCGGCACCGGCAGGTAGAGGCGCCCGGTGGCCAGGTACTTGGCGGGAAAGATGTAGCCGGCTTCGTCCGGCACGTGCGGCATGCCATCGAGCGCCACCCAGTGGAGGACGGAGGAAGCCAGCACAACCCAGAGCGCGCACAGCCACGGCAGCCGCGCGCGGTCGCTTCGCTGCCACCACTGCCGCAGCCGCTCCCACGCCCCGGACTCAAAGGCCGCTGCGGCCAGCAGCAGGTTCAGCGCCCCGACGCCAAAAATCAGCAGCCCCAGCCCCATCTTGCTGGCGTGGAGCACGACCTGGCGGGCGAGCTCCGCCGGCTGGCCGCTCACCACGGCGCGCGCCACGCCCGGCGCAATGGTAATCGCCGCGAAGGCATAGAGCACGAGCAGCCCGAGGCTCTGGAGTGGAGAGACCAAGCCCAGCACGGCGGCCTCGATACGAGGCCAGAGCTTCCGCGCGCCCCAGAGCACAATTGCGCCCTGCAGCACCAGCACGAGCAGGAAAGCGAGCCGGTAGGAACCGAGCAGCTCCTGCCACCCGTAGAAGAGTTGCAGGCGAATCCTCCATCCGACCTGCAGCAACTGCAACGAACACGCCTGGCCGGCGAGCGCCAGCGCCAGCCAGCCGGCCGCGCCGCCGCACCAGCGCCGCAACCCCGCCCACACTCCCAGACTCAAAGCCACCGCCAGCAGCGTCCAGCACACGGCCGCGGGCACCGGCAGCCGGTCAACGAACTCCCACAGCACGAGCCCCGCCGCCACAGTAGCCCCGCCGCTCAAACCGCTCATCAAGGCTGTCCCATCCGCCGTCATCGACTCGCTCTGTTCCCTTCCTCGCGGCAGAGTCTAGCAGGCAACCCAGCCTCCGGGACAAGCTTCTGCGCGCCCCCGCGCCTCCTTGACCGTTCACGGGAGGCTTGTTATAAGTATTGGTTCTTCAAACTACTGTTTGCCAATAGATGACTACTGACAGGGTTTTTCGGTCGCCGCGAACCATCCACCTCGCTCTCTTCCTGGTGCTGGGCCTGGCGCTCAGCTCCTCGTGTCTTTCGGGCGGCGCCGCGAGCGGCGGCACGGGGAAAAAAGTCATCGTACTGGGCTTCGACGGCATGGACCCGCGCCTGCTCCAGCGCTTCATGGAGGAGGGCCGCCTGCCCAACTTCAGCCGGCTGAGCCAGCCGGGCCACTACCGCCCCCTCACCACCAGCGTCCCGCCGCAGAGCCCCGTGGCTTGGTCGAACTTCATTACCGGGATGGATCCGGGCGGACACGGCATCTTCGATTTCGTCCACCGCGACCCGGCCACCCTGCTGCCCTACCTCTCCACCTCGGAAGTCACCGAACCCAAACACACCTTGCGGCTCGGCTCCTGGGTCATCCCGCTCTCGAGCGGCCGAGTCACGCTCCTGCGCGACGGCAAAGCCTTCTGGCAGATTCTCAGCGAGCGTGGCGTGCCCGCCACCGTCTACCGCATCCCGGCCAACTTCCCGCCCGTCCCCAGCAAAGCCCGCACCTTCTCCGGCATGGGGACGCCCGATATGCTGGGCACCTATGGGACTTTTTCCTTCTACACCGACCAGCCGCCGGAGAATTCCGAGAACGTCAGCGGGGGGAAGGTCTATCCTGTCCGCGTCGAAGCCTCGAAGGTGCAGGCCAAGCTCGTCGGCCCCCCCAACAGCCTGCGCCGGGGGCAGCCGCGGGCCACCGTCGACTTCACCGTCTGGCTCGACCCCACCGAGCCGGTGGCCAAGATCGAATTCCAAGAGGAGCAAATTCTCCTCCAACAGGGAGAGTGGAGCGACTGGGTTCGGGTCGAGTTTGAGCTTGTGCCGTATCTCGCCAGCGTCAGCGGCATCTGCCGCTTCTATCTCAAGCAGGTGCGCCCGACGTTTCAACTCTACGTTTCCCCCGTCAACATTGACCCCTCGGAGCCCGCCCTGCCGTTGTCGACCCCGGAGGACTACGCGCCGGAACTGGCCCGCCGCGTCGGGTTCTTCTACACCCAGGGCATCGCTGAAGACACCAAGGCTCTGACCGCCGGCATTTTTGACGACAGCGAGTTTCTCCGCCAAGCGCGCCTAGTCTTCGAGGACGAGCGGAAGGTCTTCGACGTCGAACTGGCCCGCTTCCGCGACGGCCTGTTCTTCTTCTACTTTTCCAGCCTCGACCAGGTCGCCCACATGGTCTGGCGGATGATGGATGAAAAACATCCGGGCTACGACCCCCAACTGGCGGCACGCCACGCGACGGCTCTGGCCGAGCTCTATCAAGAGATGGACCGCGTCCTCGGCCAAACGCTCGCAAAAGTCGACGCCAACACCACCCTCATCGTGATGTCCGACCACGGCTTCGCCCCATTCTATCGCTCCTTCAACATCAACACCTGGCTGCTCGAGAACGGCTACCTGGTTCTGCTCGACCCGCAAAAGCGCGAGGGCACCGACCTCTTCACCAACGTGGACTGGTCGCGCTCCCGCGCCTACGCCCTCGGCCTCAATGCGCTCTATCTGAACCTCGAAGGCCGCGAGCGCCTGGGCATTGTGTCAGCGTCGCGCAAAGACGAACTGCTGGAGAAAATCTCCCGCGAGCTGCTGGCCTATCGCGACCCGGCCAACGGCCAGCCTGCCGTCACCCGCGTCTATCGCGCCGAGGAAACTTATCACGGCGCTCACGTCGAGCAGGCGCCTGACCTGCTGATTGGCTACAATTGGGGGTACCGCGCCGGCTGGGAAACCAGCCTGGGCGGCTTTACGCGCGCCATCGTGGAAGACAACCCGAAAGAATGGAGCGGCGATCATTGCATGGACCACACTTTCGTCCCCGGCGTGCTTCTCTCGAACAAAGAGATCCGCCTCGGCGAGCCCAGCCTGGTTGATATGGCGCCAACGATTCTGGCCGAGTTTGGTGTGGAGAAGCCGTCCGAGATGCAGGGCCAGTCGGTTTTCGCCCCCGAGCGCCGCGCGGCGGGAGACGACTAACAAATAGCGGAGGCCTCGTCTATGTTCGGACATCGCATCAAAGTGGACAGCGAGCTGTTTGAAAAAATCAAAAAGTGCGCCGAAGCGGCCGGCTACTCCTCCCCCGAAGAATTCGCCGTCCATGTGCTGGAGAAGGAGACCTCCCGCATCCTGGGCGCGGGCGGCGACTCGGCCGATTCCAAAGAGCAGGTGCGGAAGCGCCTGGAGGGACTGGGCTACATCGAATAATGCTCGCCGCCCGCCCCCAACCTCCCGTGCTCCGCCGCGGCTCGCGAGCCTTACGCCCCTGATGCAAGCTCTTCTCAATTTGCTCGACGTCCTCTTCGACCTCCTCTTCCTGCCTTTCCGCTCGCTCGACCCTCTCTACGGGCTGCTCTTCATTTCCGTGCTGGCCGGGATCGTCATCCTGGTGGTTTTCCGCTTCACCTCGAAGCAGAAAGAGATCAAACGGGTCAAAGAACGGCTCAAAGCCAACCTGCTGGCCCTCTGGCTCTTCCAGGACCAGTTGCCGGTGGTCTTTCAGACTCAGGGGCGCCTGTTCCGCTACTCGCTGGCCTACCTGTGGTATTCGCTGCCCTCCCTGGCGGTGATGATCATCCCGGTGGTTATCATTCTGGTGCAGTGTGAAATGCGTTTTGCCCAGCGCCCGGTGCGCCCGGGCGAGTCGTTCCTACTCACCGCGCGGGTGTCGGAGCCCGCCTGGCTCGAGCGCATGTCGCTCCAGCTTCCCCCGGAACTGGTGCAGAGCGCGCCGCCCGTGCGCATCCCCGAAAAGAAAGAAATCACCTGGAGACTCACCGCGCAGGAGAACGGCGACCATCAGGCCACGGTAGTCGCGGGCGAGCGCATCTTCGTCAAGCAGGTGACCGTGGGCGAAGGGCTGGCGCGGCTCTCGCCCCGCCGCGTCGGCTCCAGTTGGCTCGACCAGTTCCTGAACCCGGGTGAGCTGCCCCTTGCCGCCGACGCGCCGGTCGAGCTCATTGAAGTCCAGTACCGCCCGCGCGGCGTGGCCCTGGCCTCGTTCGAAATGCACTGGATCCTCTGGTTCCTCTTGTTCTCATTGCTGGCGGCCATCGCGCTGCGCGGGACTCTGAAAACGGAAATCTGAAGGCGGTGCTCCCATGAAGACCAAGACATCGAGCAAGGCCGTTGCATTCGCTGTAACCACGCTCTTAGTTCTGGCGCTGGCGCCCGCCGCCCACGCCTACATCGGCCCCGGCGCGGGCTTCGCCTTCCTCTCCTCCTTCCTTATCCTGCTCATCGCCTTTTTCTCCTCGGTGTTTTCCCTGGTGAGCTGGCCGCTGCGGTCGCTCTACTGGACCTGGCGCCGCCGCAAGGTCTACACCCACGCTAAAATCCGCCGCCTGGTCATCCTCGGGCTCGACGGCATGGACCCCGAGCTCGCCACGCGCTTTATGGACGAAGGCAAGCTGCCCCATCTGGCTCGCCTGCGCCAGCAAGGCACCTTCCAGCCCTTGCAGACCACCTACCCGCCCATCTCACCCGTCGCCTGGTCCTCCTTTCTGACCGGCGTCAACCCCGGCCAGCACAACATCTACGACTTCCTCGCTCGCCAGCGGGGAAGCTATCTGCCCACGCTCTCCTCGGCGGAAATCCTGCCGCCGCGCCGCACCCTGCGGCTCGGCAAGCTCGTCATTCCTCTGGGCAAGCCCCAGACAAAAATGCTGCGCAAGAGTCGGCCTTTCTGGCACTACCTGGGCGAGGTGGGCATCCCCTGCGCGGTGCTGCGCGTGCCCATCACCTTCCCGCCGGAAAAGTCGCGCGCCGTTCTGCTCTCCGGGATGTGCGTGCCCGACCTGCTGGGCAGCCAGGGCACCTTCTTCTTCTACAGCACGCGCGACCAGAGCGCGGAAAGCCGCCGCGGCGGCCGCCAGTTCCGGCTGCAGAAAGAGGGCGACGCCCTCCACTCTTATCTGGTCGGCCCGGATACCGTCGGCCAGAACGGCAATCGCGAAGCACGCCTGCCCTTCCGCCTCCGGCCCGACGCCGCCAAGAAAGAAGCCGAGTTGGAGTTGGACGGCCGCCGCTACCGCCTCCGCCTGGGTGAATACTCCGAGTGGATCCAGCTCAAGTTCAAAGTCGGCCCGGGCTTGAAAGTCCACGGCATTTGCCGGTTCCTGCTGCGGGCGGTCAGTCCGCACGTCGAGCTCTACGTCACGCCGGTGAATATTGACCCCGCCAAGCCCGCGCTGCCTATCTCCCATCCGCTCACCTATTCGATTTATCTGGCCAAACTCCAGGGCCCCTTCGCCACCCTCGGGCTGGCCGAAGACACCTGGGCGCTGAACGAAGGCGTGCTCGACGACGACGCTTTCCTCGAGCAGGCCTACCTCCACCACCACGAGCGTGAGCAGATGTTTTTCGACGCCCTGGAAAAAATCCGCCAGGGCCTCTGCGTCTGCGTCTTCGACACCACCGACCGTGTGCAGCACATGTTCTGGCGCTACCTCGAAGCCGGCCATCCCGCCAGCCCCGACGGCAACCCGCGCTACGCCGGCGTGATTGAAGACCTCTACAAGCGCATGGACGACCTGGTCGGCCGCATCCAGGCCCAGCTCAAAGACGACACTGTCTTCCTCGTCATCTCCGACCACGGCTTCAA
>JACPRL010000047.1 GCA_016189965.1 Acidobacteriota bacterium
CTTTGGGACATAGAGCAGGTACTCCCGCTTCTGGCCCGAGGAGACGATGGTGCCGTTGGTCCGATTCAGGACGTAGAAAGACACTGCAGCTATCAGGACCAACACCACAGGCAGGCCGATGATAACCAGCGCTGCGCCGATGACCATCTTCCTGGGATTCATAGCCGTCCTTGAACGTGCGGCCGTCTAACGCCTCATTGGCTAAGCTGCAGGCCCTGACCAGCATCCGCCAGTCGGAACTGCGCAGCCTCGTCCAGCTTCTGCTAAATTACAGGGCCAGCCTGCCAGCTTCAGCCATTCGTTAGGCCTCAAGTACGACGCTTCTCAATTAGACTAACTAGGGCAGCGCTTCGAGGATGAGGGCGATGCCCTGGCCGCCGCCGATGCAGGCGGTGGCGAGCCCATAGCGCCCCGAACGTCGGCGGAGCTCGTAGAGGAGCGTAAGGACGAGGCGCGTGCCGGTGGCGCCCAGCGGATGGCCGAGGGCGATGGCGCCGCCGTTGACGTTGGTGCGCTCGCGGTCGAGGCCCAACTCTTTTTCCACCGCCAAGTACTGCGGGGCGAAAGCTTCGTTGACTTCGATGAGGTCAATGTCATCGAGGCGCAGGCCAGCGCGGGCGAGTGCCTGGCGGGTAGCGGGCACAGGGCCGATCCCCATGATGGAAGGCTCGACGCCGGCGACGCCCCAGGCAACGAGGCGGCCGAGGGGCTTCGAGCCGCGGCGCTGGGCTTCGGCTTCGGTGGTGACGACGACGGCGGCGGCGCCGTCGACGATGCCGCTGGCGTTGCCGGCGGTGAGGATGCCGTCGGGGCGGAAGGCGGGCGGGAGGGCGGCGAGGGCTTCGAGGGTGGTGTCGGGGCGGCGGTGGTCGTCTTCGGCGAAGAGGTTCGAGCCCTTGCGGGTTTTGATTTCGACGGGGGCGATTTCGTCTTTGAGGCGGCAGGCGCGGTAAGCGGCGTCGGCGCGCTGCTGGCTGAGGAGGGCGTACTCGTCGGACTGCTGGCGAGTGATGCCGCGCTGGGGGGCGAGGTTTTCGGCGGTGTCCGACATATAGCAGCCGCAGTAGCTGTCCTTGAGGGCGACGAGGAGGGAGTCCTCGAGCGCGCCTTCGCCGAGGCGGAAGCCCCAGCGGGCGCCGCGGAGGACGTGCGGAGCTTGCGACATTGATTCCATGCCGCCAGCCAGAACGAGCCGGGCTTCGCCGAGCAGCAGGCGGTGAGCGGCCTGGATGATGGACTCGAGGCCGGAGCCGCAGAGGCGGTTGACGGTGAGGGCGGGGACTTCGGCGGGCAGGCCGGCCTTCAGCCCGACGTGGCGGGCGCCGTAGATGGCGTCGCCGGAAGTCTGGAGCGCGTTGCCGAAGATGACGTGGTCGAAGTCGGCGGGTGGGAGGCCGCTGCGCTGGAGGGCGGCGCGGGCGGCGTGGGCGCCGAGATCGATGGCCGAAATATCGCGCAGCGGGCCGCCGTAGCGGGCCATGGGCGTGCGGGCGCCGGCGAGGATGACGATGTCGCGGGGCTGCATGGGTGGAGTTTCTCCTATGAGCGCACGGCGATTTCCCGCTATTGCTGCACTACCGAGTTGCCTTTCTGGCGGGCGGCTTCGAGCGAAAATTCGGCGCGGTTCACCAGGTCGGTGACGATGTCGACGGCGTCGTAGTCGGGGCGGATGGCCGCTTCGCTCAAGCCGGCGCTGAAGGTGCGCGAATCCTTCCCCCCGGGCAGCTTGAGGGCGCCGAGCGCCTTGCGGAGCTTTTCCACCACCGGCAAGGCTTTCTGCCCCGTGGTGTCGGTCAGGAGCACGGCCAGCGAGGTGAGCGTGTAGCGGAAGGTGATGTCGCTTTGGCGCACCGCAGCGATCAGCTTCTCGCCCGCCTGCTTCATAAAGTCTTCCATCGCGGGTTCGCCCACCTGGCGGAGCAGTTGCGTTCCGCGGTCAAGCTCCAGCAAGACGACGGCCAGCGGTGTGCCGGAACTTTTGGAGCGGGCCACTTCGGTCACCAGCATGTCCAAATAGCTGGCGCGGCCGAGCAGGCCACCTTCCTCCGACACGGAATACTTTCGCATCAGCGAGCGCAGCATGATGTGGCTGATGGTCGTCTCCACCTGGCTCGCCACCGCCTTGACCAAATACACTTCGTTCGGCCGCCAGCGCCGCACCTGATCGGCCTGCGACAGCGCCACCACGCCCAGCGGCTCCTGCTTTTCTTTGTCCAGCAGCGGCATGGCCAGCACCGACTGCGCTCCCACCTCCTTCAGCTCCGGCGAGAGTTGCGCGCTCAGCACCGCCCCGTTGGCCGGGTCCAGGTTCGCCTCCCACAGCATCCCGAGCAGCTTCAGCACCGCCGTCGACGGCGATTGCGGCACCCCCGGCGCGCAATACTCCACCGCGGTCGACGGCGTCGCCTGCGCTCGGCCCAGCGCCCCCAGGCAGCGGCTGGCGCGCAGATACTTCCCCAGCTCGGTCACTGCCGTGTGCAGCACCGTCTTCGGCGTGGTCTGCCGGTAGAGCGCATGGGTGATCTCGGCAATCTTCGCCAGATCGCTCCCCGTCTCCGCCACGGGCGCCGGTGGAGGCGCCGCGACCGGGGGAGGCGCTTCCGCCGCCGGCGCCCCGGCCGTCGGGTGCTGGAATCCCGGCGGAAAGTACTGCGCTTGCGCGTAGAGCCGATAGAGCCGCTCGTTGCGCGCTTCCTCCCCCGGAAAGGATTGGAAGATCTTCTGTAACTTCTCGATCGCCTTGGCGGTCAGCGAGTACTGGAGAAAAATTTCCACCTGCACCAGCATATCTTCCAGCAGCGCCTCGCGCCGCCGCGGGTCGCTGAGGTCCGCCGGCTCGATCTTCTCCTCCGTCGGGGAGAACACGGCCGCCTGCCCGCTCACCGTGGCCGCGCTGGTGATGCGCGAGGCGATGGCGCGCAGGCGCGTTTCCTCCAGCTTCCCCTTCAGCCGCTGCAACCGCTCCTGGTTCTCGTAATCGTAGGGATCGATGTCGATCAAGCGCTCCAGCGTGTCGGCGGCACGGCTGTAGTTCTTCGCCTCGTAGCAGACGCCAAAAAGCTGTCCCAGCACTCGGAAGTATCGGCTCTCCTGGTTCAACTCGTTGAACACTCGGGCGGCAAATTCGAGCACCGGCGCGAGCGTCGCGTTCGACGCGTAGACCGCCTCCAGCAGTTCCACAAAATCCTTCGCCCGCTTGACGCGGAACAGCCGCTCCTTCAACCCTTCGAGGACTTCCACCGCCTTCTCGGCTTCGCCCGCCGCGCAGTGCAATTGCGCCAGTTCAAAAAGCTTCTCGTAGGTGTCCGGCTTGGCCTGGTAGAACATCTCCAGGACTTCCCGCGCTTCCACGAGTCGCTTTCCCGCCAGCAGCGCCGTGCCCAGCAGCTCCAGCACGGCCGGGTCTTGCTCGCTTTCGGCGTAGAGAGGCAGCAAGAGTCCCACCGCTGGCTCGGGCCGCCCTTGATCCAGGTGCGCTTGCGCTAGGTTCAGCGCCGTGGTCCGGTCGGGCGCCAGTTCGTGCGCCCGGCCGAGCAACTCCAGCGCCCGGGCGACGTCGCCGGCGCGCACCAACTGGCCGGCCCGCAGCAGCGCTTTCGCCGCCAGTCCCTTCTTCCCCAACCGCTCGGCCTCCTCGCCCAGTTCGACGTGCACGTCGGCGTTGTCGGGCTCGAGCACCGTCAGCCGCTCCAGCGCCTCCAGCACGCCCTCGGCCTTGCCGGCCCGGCGGAAGAGCTCGAGCGCCGTCCGATAGGCCTCGACGGCCTCCTCGTTCTTGCCGCTGCGCTGCAGTAACCCGCCCAGCCGCCCGTA
>JACPRL010000042.1 GCA_016189965.1 Acidobacteriota bacterium
GCCGCCTACATCCTGGCCATCGACCGGGTCGCCTTCGCGCTCAAACTCCGCGGCCTCTACGCGTAAGGACTTAGCCACAAAGGCACGAAGACACGAAGAAAAAAGGTTCGAAGAGCTTGACCTGGTTCCGAATCCCGCCCGTAAGAATTCCATTCCTTCTTTGTGCTTTTGTGTCTTTGTGGCCGACCGTTTCGGCCGGTGCGCAAGGGGCGGTTGACCGCGTGGCGATTGAGTACCGGGCGCCGACGCTGGTCGTGGAGGCGCGGGTCAACGGATCGGAGGCGCTCTGGTTCGCCTTTGACACCGGTGCTTCGACCTGTCTGATCGACGCCCGCGCCGCGCAACGCCTGGGGCTCAAACCAGAGCAGCGCCCCGGGCGCGAGGGGCCGCACTTCGCCCGCGCCCGCACGCTGGCCGTCGGCCGCGCCATCGCGCACGACCTCGAACTGGTCATCCGCGACCTCTCCGGCCTCTCGGAGCAGGTAGGGCTCGAGCTCGCCGGCATCATCGGCTACACCTGGATGGAGCAGTTTGTTTTTGAGATCAACTACCGCGAGGCGACGCTGACGCTGTGGCCACGCAGCGCTGAGCTCGTCCCTCGCGCCGATCAGCTTCCCCTGCCGCTGGAGCTCCGTTCGCTGCCCGGCCTCACGGGCGCCACGCTCTACGTCCCGGCGCGCCTGGAAGGCCGGCACCGCTGCGCGATGGAGATTGACACCGGCACCGACGTGGGCATCCTCGGTCGGCACCTGGCGGCGCAACTGGGCATTGACGTCAACCCGCTCGGCGGCGCCGCCGACGAGCGCCTTGCCCACCGCGTCACGCGACTCGAGCTGGGTGGGCGCGTGTTCACGGGCGTTTCGTTCCTGGTGGATCCGCGGCGCGGCGCCGACGCGAATCCCTACGCCCAGTGTGTCATCGGCAACGAGCAACTGAAGAGCTTCGCGCTGACGCTCGACATCCCGCGCCGTCGGGCCTTCTTCCGCTCCGTCCTACCCTAGCTGATTGACCTACGACAGCCGTCGGGGATGCTCCACTTTCCATTTGCAGCCCCAAGCTGGTTCCGCTATGCTGAGGCACCCGGAGAGAATCTCGACCGAGACAGGGCAGCCACGCCCGTGAGCCTCACGCCGGGTACACTCAAGACCGAAGACGAGCACCGGCGCGACCTCTGCCTGGTGGGCCGGTGGATCCACCAGCGGGAGTACGTCGCCGCTACGGACGGCAACCTTTCCGTGCGGCTCGACAGTCAGCGCGTCCTCGCCACCCCGACGCTGATGTCGAAAGGGATGATGGAGCCGGGCGACCTGGTGGTGGTGGACTACCAGGGCAAAAAGGTGGCCGGGCGGCGGAACGCCTCAAGCGAAATCGCCATGCACCTGCTCATCTACCGCCGCCGGCCCGACGTGCACGCTGTTGTCCACGCTCATCCGCCTGTGGCCACCGGCTACGCCGCCGCCGGGCTGCCGCTCAATCAGGCGCTCATCAGCGAAGTAGTACTGGCGCTGGGTTGCATCCCGCTGGCGCGCTACGGCACGCCGGGCACCCCCGAGCTCTCCGATGCCTTAAGCCCGCTGGTGGGCCAGTACGACGCCATCCTGATGGCGAACCACGGCGTGGTCACCTACGGCGCCGACCTGCTGACGGCCTACATGCGGATGGAGACAGTCGAACACTTTGCCCGCATCTCGCTGGTCACGCACCTGCTGGGGCGGCAGACGCTGCTCAGCCGCGAAGAGGTCGAAAAGCTGGCCGAGGCCCGCGCGCGCTACTTCGCCGGCACCGGCGCCCCCGCGGCGCCACTGACGGAAGCCTGCCCGGTGGCCGCCGACGGCCGCTCGGGTCCGCTGCCCGAGAGCGCGCGGGAGCGCTTCTGGGTGACGCGGGAGGAGCTCGAAGCTCTGATTGACGAAGCTGTGAAATCTGCTAAAGTTCGCTAGCCCGCTCTCGGCGGGCCAGTCGGGAAGGAGGAACAGGCATGGGTGAAGCGCTGGGCATGATCGAGACCCGTGGCTTGGTGGCGATGATCGAGGCCTCCGACGCCATGGTGAAGGCGGCCAAGGTGACGCTGGTGGGCTGGGAGAAGATCGGGTCGGGCTACGTGACGGCGCTGGTGCGCGGCGACGTTGCGGCGGTGAAGGCAGCCACCGACGCCGGCGCGGCCGCCGCCCGCCGGGTGGGCGAGCTGATCGCCGTGCACGTGATTCCGCGGCCGCATCCCTCGCTCGAAGACGTGCTGCCCATCGGCAAGGCAGCCGAGCTGGTCGCCCGCTAGCCGGGCCAGACGAGGCTCCCGGTGGCAGGTGCCACCGGGCTCGGCGTTATGTATTTGCTGGGCGGTCGGTGTTTTGTCGGGGCCGGGCTTGAGCCCGGCCGAAAAGGCGTTCACTTAACTTGGGGCTTCAGCCCCTGAGGTTTCTCAACTCAGATGCAACTCGCTCGAGTCGTCGGAACCGTCGTGGCCACGCGCAAAGACCCGCGCCTGGAAGGGAAGAAGCTGCTGGTGGTGAAGACCATCTCGCCGACGGGGGAGGACGACGGCAACTATCTGGTGGCGGTGGACACGGTGGGCGCCGGGGCAGGCGAGACCGTGCTCATCGTGCAGGGTGGTTCGGCGCGCATGGCGGCCGAGTGCAAAGACCGCCCAGTGGATACGGCCATCATCGGCGTCGTAGATGCGGTGCGGCTCGACGAGCAGCCCGCCCGCGTCGCTGCAACATCCTCACGAAAATGAGCACATCCCACCTTTGCTCAGCCCGGCGGCCCCTGCCGCCGGGGAATGAGCCCACTTCGAGCGGGCCCAGTGGCGGGGGCCACTGGGCTGAGCGGGTTATTCTCTAATGTACCTGGGCAAAGTCATCGGCAACGTGGTCTGCACGATGAAGAACCCTGTGCTGGAGGGGAAGAAAATCCTTGTCGTGCAGCCGCTCGACCGCGCCGGAAAACCCAAGGGCAAGCCGGTGATTGGGCTCGACTCCGTCGGCGCGGGCGCCGGCGAGACCATCTACTGGTGCCGCGGGCGGGAGGCCAGCTTCGTCTGGTACCCGACCGAAGTGCCGACCGACTGCACGATTGTGGCCATCGTCGACCGCGTCAACGTCAAAGAAAAGGGAACCACAGATTCACACAGATGAACACAGATAGGAAACGAGAAAGCAGGCACTTGATGGCTTACTCTTTTATTTGTGTGCATCTGTGTGCATCTGTGGTTTCAAAGTCTTTATGCTGATTGGGAGAGTCATCGGGGAGGTGTGGGCGACGCAGAAGCAGGCGTCGCACGAAGCGCGCAAGTGCCTCTACGTCCAGCCGCTCAACCTCGACGGCTCGGAGCGCGGCGAGCCCATCTTGGCGCTCGATGCGGTGGACGCGGGGGTGGGCGACCGCGTGCTGGTGGCGACGGAGGGGTTTTCGGCCATGACGGCGGTCGGGCGGCCCAACTCGCCGATTGATATGGCGGTGGTGGGCGTGGTGGACGAGGTGGAAGTGGTGGAATAGCTTCCAGACGCCCAAACCTCACAGGCTGGAAGGTCAATCCTACGTTTCCGGCGGGGACACCCACAGAGGGTTTCCCCTTCGGCTCGTCCCGCCCCGAGGCTTCGGGGCGGGACTCGCTCAGGGCAAGCCCGCACCCCTTCCGAGGTTGCGCTGCGCGCAGCTTTCTGTCGGCACGGCGCTTCGCGTCCCGGGCTGAAGCCCGGGCCTACCAGCCGTGCCCTGACAAAGACAGGAGGCGGGCTGCTGCTTCTCAGCCTGCCTGCGAAAGGGACTTCCGGGGGTCCACGGGGGCGGTGGGTGCGCCTGTCCGGGTGGGGAGCTTCTTGAGGATGACGGGGAGCAGCTCGTGCTCTTCGCGTTCCATGTGTGCTTCAAGGGCGCGGGCCAGCTCATCACCGGCCTCTACGAGCGGGCGAGAGTCGCCGGTGGAGTTGAAGCGGCTCAACTGCCGCTGAAAGCTCTTGAGCGCCTGGCGGATGGCGTCGTGCTCGTGCCGCATCTCGGCCACCAGGGCGCGCAGAGCGGGCAACTGCCTTTGGGCGGGGCGGTAGACGGCCTTTTCCTCTTGGCGGAAGCGCTGGCGGCTTTCCGTCTCGAGGGAATGGTAGAGGCCGCGCAGGAAGCTGATGGCCTGTTGGCACTCGCTATAGCTTCCCCCGCGCACGCGCTCGAGCATGCGCTGCCAGGTTTCCAAGCTTTCGCGCAGGGCTTTGTTCGATTCGAGGAGAAACTGGGCAGGTACTGCCCGGGTGGTCATCGCGCCTCCTTCACCGTGCCCGCGCATGAAGTCGAAGGAGTGCGGCTCGGCGTCTGCGGGAAGCCGTAGTCTAGTCGAAAGCGCCTCGCGAAGCAAGCGAAAAGGAGGTGAGCCGGGAGCCGCGGCCGAGATTCTCCGGGGAGGCTTTCGGCTAAAAAAAGCCTTACGGGATAGTGAAGCTGAAGGTCTCGACGAGGGTCCCGTCGATGTAGACCTTCATGGTGCGGCTCCCCGTGGGCTCTTCGTTTTCCACCGCCCACGTACCGTAGATCACGCCTCCCTCTGTCCCCACATCAGCTTCGTTGGCGAGGGTAAGGGGAACCGCCTGGCCGTTTTCTCCCTCGACCGTCACGGTCCAAACAATGTGTTCTTCGCGCACGTGCACTGTGTTCCGTGCAGTGCGGAGGTTCACCACCCAGCCGTACTGCTGGCCGTTCCTGTTCGGCACGATGCTTGTGGGAGAAAAGGAGAGACCCCCTTCCCGCATCTCACTGAACGTTCCGAATTGCGCGCTTTCGATGGTGAGGTTGGGCGCTACCTGCAGGAGGGTCTGCCTGGGGGGAATGACCGCCCACACCACCAGCCCGATAAGCGCGTAGGCCACCACGCCGAAAATTGTCCCGCCGGCGTGGCTCGACCCTGCGCTGGCGGGGATGAACACCTGCAGGAAGCGTTTCCCATGGTAAACAGTAATGAGCTTCTCGAGGCCGAGGAGGATTGCGACAACTCCGGCAGCTCCCAGGGCTCCCGCGCGACCCAGATGCGGCTCCAACGGGCTTCGAAAAGGCTCGGGCATACCGGCCGCTACCAACAAGAAGATGAGCAGCCATCCGGTCAGAATGGATTCCACAATCGCGTCGAGCACCCCCAACCACCAGTATCCGGCGTAGAAGTAGCCCCCGCCCGGAAAGGCCAGCGAGCGCCAGATCAACTCCCTTTCGTTCTTGAACGGCAGACGGCATTGGCTGCACTGATACACATTGGCTGTGAGCGGGGCCAGGCAGTCGGGGCAGAGAGGAACCGCGGCCTGGGCCGCCGTGCCTTCGGCCGCGCTTCCGGGCAGCAAGGCTTCCAGCAGGAGCTTCACCTTCCTGGCGTCGCGTCCCTTCAGCCGCCAATACCTTTCCTTCTTGCCGTTGCGATACTTGAGCTCGAGCATCCGGCTCAGCCAACCCTTCACACGCGCTTGTTCCACGTCGCCCCAGTGCAGGCTGCGCAGACTGCGGCCCCACTCCCACCGCCCAAAGCTTCCCACTTTGAGATGGAAGTCCAGCAGCCGACGGTTGGTGAACACCAGCAGGCTGGCCGTGATGCTGTAGGCGTAGTATCCGAAGGTGAATTGTTCGACAGAGCTCACGGGTGCTTGCGCCCGGGCCACATAAAGAACCGCCTCGTCCTTTTCCAACACTTTGGGCAGGATGTCTTTGAGTTTTTCCAGGGCCTGGTTGGCCAGCTTGCGAGGGTGTTTGCTGTCTTTCCCTCTGGCGTCGGTGAAGGCCGTGTCTTCGCGCAGCAGGACGCCGTCGCGAGGCACCAACCGGGGCGGTTGGTTGGAATGGATGATCAGGTCGGGGGAGGGCATGGCGACCTCCTCGGAGGGAGTTGGGAACGATGGTGGCGCTATTCTATGCGCGACGCGGCCGGGAGTCAACCGCCGCCGGTTTGACACCGGGCGCCGGCTTGCGGATAATGCGCGGCGGATGATCGGGCACCTGCGCGGGACGCTGCTGGCCAAGAAACCCTTCCAAGTCCTTCTCGATGTGAACGGCGTGGGCTACGAGGTGCGCGTGCCCTACTCCACCTCGCAGCTCCCGGCGGAGGGCAAGGAGCTCACGCTCGCGATTCACACGCACGTGCGGGAGGATGCGCTCACGCTCTACGGTTTCAAGACGCCGGCCGAGCGGGACGTTTTCCTGCAACTGATGACGGTGAAGAAC
>JACPRL010000043.1 GCA_016189965.1 Acidobacteriota bacterium
CCGAGGTAGAGCGGCACGGGCCAGCGCGGAACTTCCGTCTCTGACCGCAGGGCCGGGGCGTGGGCGGAAAAGGCGCGGCCTTCGTAGCGGACTTCCTGCCCGCTCAACATGGCGCGAATGATTTCGATGCTTTCCTTGATGACCGTCGCCGGGCTGGCCTCCTTGCCTTTCTCCCCTTCGCCGATGTGTTTCATAAAGATTTTCGAGGCACCCAGTCCGAGCAGGAAGCGGCCCGGGCCGGCCGTTTCCTGCAGCACGCGCGCCTCCATGGCGATTTGCACCGGGTGGCGGGTGTAGGGCGAGACAATCCCCCAGCCGATGGCCAGGCGCCGGGTCTCGCGAGCGACGAGAGCGGTGATGGCGGTGGAGGAGCGCGCTTCCATCGAATGCTTGCGCCACCAGGGGTAGGCCTCGGCCAGCCAGAAGATGTCGAAGCCTACCTCGTCGCACGCCCGCGCCATGCGCAGGGTTTCTTCCACCGGCTCCATGCTGAGCTGGAGGATGGAGACGCGAAAGGGGACGCTCATCGCCAACTCACGGGTTCGACCAGGAGTCCTCGAGCGCTTTCATCAGCGCCCACAGCGCCTTGTTGAGCGGCGTCGCCACGCCGGCCTTCGCGCCCCACTCGACGATGGCGCCGTTCATAAAGTCCACCTCAGTCGGCCGGCGCGCCAGTACGTCCTGGAGCATGCTGGCCTTGTGCCTGCCGGGAGCGCGGGCGCCTTTCTGGACCAGGTCGCGCGGGTCGCCGTGCAGAGTGATGCCGTGGGCGCGCGCCACGGCCTCGCCTTCGCGAATCAGCGCTTCGACCAGCTCGGCGGTGGGGGGGAAGTAGGTGACGGCGGCGTGGTGCAGGCCGGTGAGGGCGCCGACGGGGTTGGTGGCGGCGTTGAAGATCAGCTTCGTCCACTGCGCGCCGCGGGCATCTTCGAGCGCGATGGTGTTGAGCCCGGCGCGGGTCAGCATGTCGGCCAGCTCGCGGACTTTTTCCATCGGCGTGGCGCTGGGCTCGAAGGGCCCGATCCAGGTGTCGCCCGCAATATCATAGCCGACCTGGCCGGGGGCAATGACGTGGCCGGCGGGGAAGGTAGTGCCGCGGATGACGGTGCGGACGTGCTCGGCCAAGATTTCCTCGTTGCCGACGCCGTTCTGCACCGAGCAGACGGCGCTCTGGGCGTCAAAGATGCGCGCGGCCTGCGCGATGGCGACGCGGGTATGGATGGATTTGGTGGCGACGATGCCGTAGTCGCAGCGCGGCACGTCGGCGGGGTTGGTCGTGGCGTGAAGGCGGATGGTAAAGCTGGCGACGCCTGAAAGGCGCAGCCCTGCTTGGTTGATGGCTCGGACGTGCTCCTCCCAGACATCGAAGGCATGGAGTTCGACGCCGTCCAGCCGCGCCAGGTGGGCGGCGAAGATGCTGCCGACGGCGCCGCAGCCGACAATGCACACTTTCATATGAGAGTTCACCCTCAGCCAAGGTGCCGGCCTATCCTACGACGCCCGCCCAACCAGCACTAGACCTGACTGTGTGCCATTTGGCCACCACTGTCATCCTGAGCGGAGCCCCGCCCCTTCCGGCGTTGGTGCCACCGTGGTTGGGGCACAACTTCTCTGCCACCGCAAGGGGCGGGGCGGAGTCGAAGGATCTGCTTTTCACCCCGCCGGCCACCGAGTGCTTCCATCTCCCCCAGGCTGGAGCCTGGGGGCTCGGCGCGTAATATTTTCTCGCTGAGCCCGGCTTGCCCTGAGCCTGCCGAAGGGTGGCACCCGCCACCGGGACACAACCACGGCTCCCAAGTTCTAGAAGGTGAGGCGCAGCGCGAACTGGAAGTGGCGGGGCGGGTTGATGGCGCGGGGCGTCCCATAGGCCGGGTTAGGCGAGCCTTCGAGGAAGAAGGGACCCGCGCCGCAGGTGGGATGCAAGGGCGCGGGCACATTGCAGAAGTCGGCGGCGCCGTAGACGGTGTTGAAGAAGCGGATGTTGAGGATGTTGAAGGCGTTGAACATCTCTCCGATGAACTCCAGGTCGGCGCGCTCGCCGAGGTGAAACATGCGGGAGAGGCGGAAGTCCAGGCTGTAGAGGCCATCGCCCTTGAAGGTGTTGCGGGGTTCGAGGCCCACGCGGTCGTTGACACCGAAGACATCGCCGTTGGCGTCGAAGCCGGCAAACTTGGTGAAGAAGTGCGTCGAGCGGAGAGTAACGATGGTGCTGAACTGGAAGTCGTTGACGAGGGGGTGGCGGTCGGTGGGCCCGGCGATGGTGGCGTTGCCGACGAAGCGATGGGCGGCGTGGTCAGAGGAGAGGGCGCGCTCGGCGCGCAGGTCGGGGTCGAAATTCGGGCTGTCCTGCGGGATCAGCACGAAGCTCGGGTTGGGGCCGTCGTCAATGGTCTTCGACCAGGTGTAGCTGATGCCGAACCCCAGATGGCGCCGGAAGCGGCGGTTGACGTTGATGAGCAGGCCGTCAAAGACGGAGCGCCAGAGCGAGTCGGCTTCGAAGTACACCGCGAAGTTTGGATTGTTCACGCCCGGGATGCCCGGGGCGCCGCAGATGATCACCGGGCAGAAGTAGGTGTTTTTCAAGCCGACGTTGCCGCGGGAATCGTGCACCAGGTCCTGGCCGGTGGGCGGCGGCACGTTGACGTTCCAGAAGCTGCCCAGGTGAATCCCTTTCACCCGCAGGTAGCTGAGGTTGACAATCAAATCCGGCACGGGCTCGAACTCCAGCCCCAGGGTCATCTGGATGGCATAGGGAGCTTGGTGGTCGCGGGCAAAGCGGACAATGACGGCGTCGGCGAAGAAGCCGCAGCCGGCCAGGGTGCCGTTGGCGGAGGGGAAGCCCAGCGGGCAGGTCATCGTTGGCACGGCATCAGGGTAGCGCGCGTTGGTCAAGAGTTCGTTCAAGGCGATCTGTGTGGTGAAGGGGTCGGCGGCGAAGGCGAACAGGCGCGTGGTCGCGTCCAATTCATCCTCCTTCTCTTCCCGCCCGGGGTACTGGCCGAGGACGCCGCCGCAGGAGGGAATCTGGCAGGCGAGCAGGGGCGAAGGGATGGTGCCGTGGAAGAGGCCGATGCCGCCGCGGAGGACGAAATTGGCCTCGGTGCCGAGGTTGTAGGCGAAGCCGAAGCGGGGGTCGACGTTGTTCAGGTCGTCGTCCAGCGCGCGCGACGGCCAGGTCTCCCATTCGTAGCGCACGCCGAAGTTGAGGGTGAGGTTGGGAGTGGCGCGCCACTTGTCCTGAATGAAGAAGCCGTTGTAGGTGTGGCTGAGGGCGCCCTTGGCCAGGTCGCGGATGCTGTCCGGGATGCCGGGCTCGGCGAAGACGCCGGTGCCGTTGGGCAGGATGGTGGGCTCGGTGAAGTTGCTGGCGGCGTCGTTGCGCTGGAAGAAAATGACGAAGGGGGTGCCAGTGTCGTAGCTGAACAGGCAGCCGGTGAGGCAGGCGAAGGTGGCCTCGAAGGGGTAGAAGAGCGGGAAGGACTCGATGGTGCGGACGAAGTTGAAGTTGCCGCCGAAGCTGACGGTGTGTGGGCCACGGATCAAGGTGACCTTGTCGACCAGTTCGACGCGCGTCTCTCGGTAGAAGTCGGGGTTGCCGCGGTTGACCCCGGTGGTGAAGGTGTTGGCGATTTCCAGGTGCGGCTCGCCGGAGGTGGCGGGAAAATCGAAGGTGCGGCGGGCCCATTGCCAGCGGTATTCGTTGAGGAAGGTGGGTGAGAAAGTGGAGGTGAGGTTGACGACCAGAGACTGGTCGCGGAAGAAGTTGTTGCGGAAGGTGGAGGGGGCGTCGAAGCCGTCGTTCAGCGGCGACTGGCGGGTGAAGCGGCCGTCGTTGAAGAAGTAGCGGCCGGAGAGGAGGTGGCGCTCGGAGGCGGCGTGGTCGATTCGGACGAGCAAGTTGTCGCTGTTGGCGGTGCGAGTGACGTTCAGCTCTTCGGGGCGCAGCCCGACGGCGGTCTTGGTGGCGTTGACGATGGTGATGCCGTCGAACAGCGCGGAGTTGTAGAAGGGGGATTCGTGGCGGCGCTGGCCTTCGTAGTTGCCGAAGATGAAGGTTTTGTCCTTGGCGATGGGGCCGCCGAGGGTGACCCCGAACTGGTTCTGCTGCAGCTTGGTCAAGCCGGGGCGGGAGAGGATGCTGCGGGCGTTCAAGGCATCGTTCTGGAAGAACTCATAGAGGGAGCCGTGGAACTCGTTGGTGCCGCTCTTGGTGACGATGTTGACGATGCCGCCCACGCCGCGGCCGAACTCGGTGCTGTAGGTGGAGTTGATGACCTGGAACTCGCGCACCGCTTCCTGCGACGGCGTCGTCTTCTGGATGCCGGAGGCGGTGGACATGTTGTCGGCGCCGTCAATGGCCACGAAATTGAAGTGGATGTTCTGGCCGCCGAAGGAGAGCTTGGTGACCGGCTCGACGATGACGTCGGTGCTCCCCGAGGTGGTCTCGCCGATGTTGACCCCGGGGGCGAGCAGGGCGAAGTCAATGAACTGGCGGCCACTGACGGGCAGCGACTCAATCTGCTTTTCGGCGATGACTGAGGCGACAGTGGTGCGGGTGGGTTCGAGCAGAGCGCCGCGGGCTTCCACGACGACTTCTTCGGCCCGTTCGCCGACCTGGAGGGTGAAGTCGAGCGTGGCCGTCTGGCCGATGAGCAAGGTGACTTTCTGCACTTCGCGGCGGAAGCCCTCTTTCTCGGCGCTGACAGTGTAGGTTCCGACCGGGAGGGCGAGGAGGCGGTAGTCGCCGACCTCGGAGGTGGTGGCGGAGCGGGAGAGGCCGGTGGCGTCGTTGACGGCGGTCACGCTGGCGCCGGGAATCAGCGCCCCGGCCGGGTCGAGCACGCGGCCCTCCAGCGTGGCGGTGATGGTCTGGGCGCGCGCCGGAAGAGAGACAACCAGACACAGCAGACACACAAACACGACAGAGAAAAGGCAACGCTTCATTGAAGTTCCCCCTGCCCCATCAGTTGCGGACGGCGCGCTTCTTACTACAGGGAGGTCGGCGAGTCAAGAAATTCTTCTCCCGCCGCTCGGCGCCGCGGGCTGCCTTGACTTTGGCGGCGGGCAAGGGTAGTGGTAGTCGCCTCCGATGATCAGCCCGGAAGAGATTGGCCGGCGCTACGCCAACCTGCGCGCCGCCCTGCAGGCCGAGGGCCTGGACGCGCTGATTGTGTGCGGGAACCAGTACGCGGGCTTTGAAGGGGCGGTGCGGTACGTTTCCGGCTTCGAGATTGTGCATCGCTACGCCTACGTGCTGCTGCCGCTGGAGAGTGAGCCGGTCCTGGTGTTCCCCCGCGAGGCGCGCTACGTGGGCGACAAAGGGAAGCCGTGGATTCGCGAGCAGGTTTTTCCCGAGGTGCCCGGGGAGTGGCTGCGGGAGCAGGCGGTGAGCCGGGGGTGGAGGCGCCTGGGGGTCTACGGGCTGAACTTCATCCTGACGGTGCGCGACTACCAGGCGCTGGCGCGGGGGAGCTTTGAGCTGGTGCCGTTTGACGTCCAGTTTGACACGGCGCGGGCGGTGAAGAGCGAAGAGGAGCTACGGCACGTGCGGGCCAGCATGGCGATCATCGTCGAGGGTTTCAGCAAGCTGCTGGCGGCCTATGAGCCCGGGAAGACGGAAGCCGAAATCATGGCGCCGGCGGTCGAGCTGTTCTTCGCCCGCGGGGCGGGGCCGCGGATGATGAACATTCTGCTGTCGGGGACGGACGGGGAAGCGGAACCCTACTTCAAGGTGCCGGGCGAGCGCGTGGTGCGGGCGGACGACCTGCTGCTCTACTCGCTGGAGATTGGCGGGCCCGAAGGCTACTGGGTGGAGTTCTCCCGGGCGATGATCCGGGGAGAAGCGAGCCGGCGCACGGCGGCGATGCGCGACATCTATCCCGAGGCGCTGGAGGCGGCCCGCCGGCGGATGCGGGAGGGCGAGGCAGCCAGCAGCGTCCACCAGGCGTTCGCGGAGATTTTCACCCGGCACGGCTTCGTGCTCGGCCACCTGTCCGGGCACTCCATCGGGATGACGATGATCGAGCACCCGGCCATCGGGGCGAACCAGCACACGGTGCTGCGGGAGAATATGGTTTTCTCTTTCCATCCGCATGTGCTCGACCCGGAGCAGAAGGCCTGCCTCTACACCCAGGACACCTTCCGCGTGGGGCGGAAAGAGGGCGAGAACCTGGCCGCGGTGCCGTGGCGGTTCTACGCCGGGGCCGAGGACCTCGGCTGATGGCGGGGCTGCGGGTGGGCACCTCCGGGTACGCCTACAAGGAGTGGAAGGGCAGCTTTTACCCGGAGAAACTGCCGGAGCGGGAGATGCTGCGCTTCTACAGCCAGCAGTTTCAGACGGTCGAAATCAACCACACCTTCTACCGGATGCCGAGTGAGCGGGTGCTGGAGCAGTGGGGGGCGAGCGTCGAGGGGGACTTCGAGTTCGCGCTCAAAGCCAACCAGCGCATCACGCACGTCCAGAAGCTGCGCGACGCGGCCGAGACGCTAAAACGGTTTCTGGAGGTTTCTTCCGTGTTGGCGCAGGAGAGCCGGCTGGGGCCGATTCTGATCCAGTCGCCGCCGTCGTTCCAGGCGGAGCTGGGCGTGCTCGACGATTTCCTCGCGCTGCGCCCGCGGGCCTTTCGCTTTGCGGTGGAGTTCCGGCACCGGTCCTGGCAGACGGAGGAGACCTATGCTGTGCTGCGGCGGCACGGCGTGGCGCTCTGCCTGGCGGAGACGGACGACGCCGAGCCGCCCAGGGTGCTGACGGCGGAGTTCATCTACGTGCGCCTCCGCAAGGAAAGCTACGCCGCGAAGGAGTTGGCGGCCTGGAAGCAGCGCTTCGCGGAGTGGGTGGAGCAGGGGATTGACGTCTACGCCTACCTGAAACACGAGGAAGCTGGCAAAGCGCCGGCCTACGCCCGCCGCCTGCTGGATTAGCCACGAAGACACAAAGTCACAAAGAAAGAAATTTCATGAAGGTTTTCTTTGTGTCTTTGTGGCTAGCGTTTTTCGGCGGTGTTGTTGCGGCCGAAGGTGGTGAGGTGTTGGCGGGCGTAGTCGGCCCAGGGGCCGTAGGGGTCAAGCGTGAGGTAGCGGAGCCAGTGGCGGCGGGCGCGGGCGCGGGTGCCGAGCTTTTCCAGCACCAGAGCCAGATTGTAGTGCGCGTCGGCGTAGTCCGGGTTGAGCTCGACGGCGCGCTCGAGGTGCTGGCGGGCGTGGTGGGTCTGGCCGAGTTCATCGAGCACGCTGCCGAGGTTGAAGTGGGCCAGCGGGCTCGCGGGGTCGAGCTGAAGGGCGCGGCGGTAGGAGCCGGCGGCAGCTTCGGCCTCGCCCTGCTCGTAGAGCAGTGTCCCGAGGTTGATGTGGGGCTCGAGCCAGTCGGGCCGGAGCTCGACGACGTGGCGGTAGGCTTCGATGGCCTCGCCGCGCGTGGCGGGGTCGGCCTCGGCGTTGAGGGCCAAGGTGAACCACTCTTCCGGGGTGCGTTCGGGAATCTGGCGCAGTTTGTGGCCGAGGGCGCGGGTCTCGAAGTTGAGCAGCAGTTGGCCGGAGAGCGGCTCGAGACGCGCGCCTTCGTGCTCGACCACGATGCGCCGGCCGTCGGACACGATGCGCAGCTCGGTGAGCGGGGCTTCGATTTCAGCGAGCTGGCGCTGGAGGGCGTCCAGCGCGCGGCGCAGGCGGCTGGCGGGGATGCGGTGCTCGGTGAGCTGCTTGATGGTGCGCAGGCTGATGAGGTCGCGGAAGCGGTAGACCCGGGAGCGCCAGACTTTCTGCGGCTCGACCAGGCGGAGACGTTCCCAGTAGGCGAGCTGGCGTTCCGAGATCTCCAGGATGCGCAGGACGTCCCGGCGGGTGAAGTGCTCCGTCATTTATCGGACGGTTTCAGCGGGCCGACTTCCGAACCGCCTTCTTGGTTTCGGCCGCTTCGGCGGCGGCGCGCGCCGGGGGCTTGCGAGGCGCGGCGGAGCGCTCGGCCAGGCTCTTCTTCAGCGCTTCCATCAGGTCAATGACGGGCGCGAGCTGCGGTTGGGGCGTCGCCGCCACTTCGCGGCCCTCGAGTTTGGCTTCGATGAGCGCCTTCAAGCGCGACTGGTATTCGTCACTGTACTTTTGCGGCTCGAAGTCGGCCGCCAGGCTCTCGACCAGTTGCTGGGCCAGCTTGATCTCCTGCGGCTTGAGCTCCGTACCGTCGGTCTGGCCGTACTCGGCGAGCTGCCGGATCTCATTCGGATAGTACATCGTGTGGAGGGTGAGGCCGTCGGCGCGCGGGCGGACGACGACGGTATATTCCCGCTGGTGCATCCAGAGCTTGGCGATGGCGGCGTAGCCGGAGCCTTCCATGGTTTTGACCAGCAGTTGGTAGGCTTTGCGGCCGGCTTCTTCGGGGACGGCGTAGAAGGAGGCGTCGAAGTAGAGCGGGTCGACGTCGGCCAGGCGCACGAATTCCAGAATTTCCATAGTGCGGGCCGAGGGCGGGGCGACCTGCTCCAGCTCTTCGTCTTCCACCAGC
>JACPRL010000033.1 GCA_016189965.1 Acidobacteriota bacterium
CACAAAAGCAACTGTCATCCTGAGCGGAGTCCCGCCCCTTGCAGCGTCGGGGCCGCCGTGGTTGCGGCACGACTTTTGTGCCGCCGCAAGGGGCGGGATGCAGTCGAAGGATCTGCTTTTCGGTAGTCGCTAGTCACTAATCGCGGGGTCACAATCGGTCACCGGCCACCGGTCACTTTCTCTGTGTCTCCGTGCCTCTGTGGCTAACTCGTCGGGCTTTCCAGCACGCGCGTGAAGAAGTCCACCATCTCCGGCTCGTCCCACTCCCGCGCCCCGATGAACTTCCGCACCAGCCGCCCCTGGCGATCAATCACAAACGTCTCCGGAAACAGAAACGTCCCGTAGAGCGTCGAGATGCGCTTCTCCGGGTCGCGGTAGTTGGGGAAGGTAATCCCGTGCGTGCGGAGGAATGCCTCGTAGTTGCGCGGGCTCTCATCCACGCTAATGCCCAGCACCACCACCCCGCGCCCGCCCAGCCGCCGGTGCAGCCGCTCGAGCGACGGCATCTCCGCCACGCAGGGCGGGCACCACGTCGCCCAGAAGTTCAGCACCACCACCCGCCCGCGCAGCTCGCGCAACCGCTGCCGCTGGCCCGCCAGCTCGAAGCTGAAGTCCGGCACCTCTTCTCCCGCGCGCGGCGCCTGCGTGCGCGGCCCCGGCCCCTCCAGCGCCAGCAACAACGCCAGCGTCGCCAGCGTCAGCGCCACGAGCGTCACTCGGTCTTTCACGCCGCCCTCGTATCGGCTATAATTCGCAGCTGACCTCTCAGCCAGATTCTATCCTGCTTGCCGCAGGCGTACTCGAGGAGATTTCGAGCCCCGATGCCCGAGCCGCAGGTCAGCGCCATCGTCCCGGCGCGCAACGAGGAAGCGAACATCGCCGCCGCCGTCGAATCGCTCGCCGCCCAGACCGTGCCGGTGGAAATCATCGCCGTCAACGACGGCTCCACCGACCGCACCGGCGCCATCCTCGCCGAGCTCGCCGCCCGCCTCCCCCAACTCCGCGTCGTCGAAACCGCCGACATCCCCGCCGACTGGACCGGCAAGAATTTCGCCGTCGCCCGTGGCGTCGAGCAATCCCGCGCTCCCTGGCTGCTGCTCACCGACGCCGACGTCCGCCACGCCCCCAACGCCGTCGAAGCCGGCCTCGCCACCGCCCGCCAGACCGGCGCCGCCATGGTCTCCTTCTCCCCCGACCAGGAGATGCCCACCTGGTGGGAGCGCGCCACCATTCCCTTCGTCTACTGCCGCCTGGCCGGCGAGTACCCTTACGAGCGCGTCAGCGACCCCGAAGATACCCTGGCCGCCGCCAACGGCGAGTGGCTGCTCGTCCCCCGCGTCGCCTACAACGCGGTGGGCGGCCACGCCGCCGTCAAGAACGAAATCCTCGAGGACGTCGCCCTGGCCCGCCTGCTCAAGCGCTCCGGCTGCCGCCTCCACTTCGCCCGCGGCGTCGGCCTGGCCCGCTCGCGCATGTACCAGCGCTTCGAAGAGATGTGGCAGGGCTGGACGAAAAATCTTTTTCTGCTCTTCGACCGCCGCAAGAGCACCGTCGCCGGCGCCCTGGCCGGCGCCGCCCTCGACTCCGTGGCCTGGCTCTTCATCCTCCTCGCCCTCTGGGGGCTCTGGCAGGGCTGGCCGGTCAGCCGGTGGATTCTCATCCCGATGGTGGTCATCATCGGCTGGCGCCACCTGCGCTACGCCCAGGCGCTGCGCCGCAACCGCTACCCCGCCGTCTGCCTGCTCTACTACACGCTGGGCAGCGTGCTGTTCGCCGCCCTCATGCTCGGTTCGGCGCAGATGTACCTCAGCGGTGCCCCGCTCAAATGGAAGGGCCGCCAGTACGCCGTCCCCGTCAAATGATTAGCAGCCACAGAGACACAGAGGCACAGAGAGATATGAATTCTGCTTCTCAATCCCTGTCTTCTCCGTGTCTCTGTGACTCTGTGGCTAATTGGATCTCGTTCGTAGCTCGCAAGGAAGGAGAACCCGTATGAAGGACCATTCCGTCGAACTGCTGACCGAACCCGGCCAGCAGGAGCAGATTGCTGACCTCGTCCGCCGCCTGCTCACGGCGCTGGGCGAAGACCCGCGGCGCGAAGGCTTGCGCCTCACGCCCCGGCGCGTCGAGAAGGCCCTGCGCTTCCTCACCTCGGGCTACGAGAAAGACCCCGACCGGGTCATCAACGCCGCCTACTACGACATCCCCTACGACGAGATGGTGATCGTGAAGGACATCGAAGTCTTCAGCCTCTGCGAGCACCACCTCTTGCCGTTTTTCGGCCACTGCCACATCGCCTACATCCCCAACCAGAAAGTGGTGGGGCTGAGCAAGCTGCCGCGCCTGGTTAACCTCTATGCCCGCCGCCTCCAGCTCCAGGAGCGCCTGACCAACCAGATCGCCCAGACCATCTGGCAGAAGCTCGAGCCGCAGGGCGTCGGCGTCATCGTCGAGGCGCGCCACTTCTGCATGATGATGCGCGGGGTCGAAAAGCGCAGCTCCGTCGCCGTCACCAGCTCCATGCTCGGCTGCTTCCGCGACAACCCCCAAACCCGCCACGAATTCCTCTCCCTCATCCACTCGGAGAAAAAACGCTAGCCACGCCTGCCCGCTCGCACTTCGCACCCTCAGTAGGACAGACATTCCTGTCTGTCAGGCGCCCTCCGGGCGCCCTTCTCTTTTTTCTCTGTGCCTCTGTGTCTCTGTGGCTAACCCTGCGGGCTAGGCCGAGGACGCCGCCGGGGTCTTGGCAGTTCCCCCGCCTCTGTGCTACTCTTACACGCGAGAGGAAAAGAGAATAACGAGAGAAGGAGAAACGACTCGGCGACAGCGATGAGTCTGGCACGGGAGGCGAAAACAGGTCTGATCGAGCGCTACCGCCTGCACGGCGGGGACACCGGTTCCCCGGAAGTCCAAATCGCGGTGTTGAGCGAGCGCATCAACCTGCTCACCGACCACTTCAAGACCCATCGCAAAGACCATGCCTCCCGGCGCGGCCTGATCAAAATGGTCAGCAAGCGCCGGCGACTGCTCGACTACCTGAAACGCAACGACTCCGAGCGTTACAAGGAAATTGTCGAAAAGCTCGGCTTGCGCAAGTGAACGCCCCGCGCGGGCCGCGGGACCATCGACAGTCGGACGCCGCCCCGTCATGG
>JACPRL010000037.1 GCA_016189965.1 Acidobacteriota bacterium
CTCGTCCTTCAGCGCCACCACCAATGGCTCCACCGCCCGGGCGTCGCCAATCCGCCACAGCACCTCCGCCGCGGCCCGGCGCACGCCCTCATTCTCGTCCTTCAGGGCCGCGACCAGCGGTTCGACGGCCCGCGCGTCACGGATAAGTCCCAGGGCCTCCGCCGCGCGAACTTGCAGCAACGGGCTATCAAGCTTCAGCCCCGCCACTAACGCTTCCACGGCCCGCGGGTCGCCTATCCTCTCCAGCGCGTCCGCTGCGCCCAAGGCCACGGTATAGTGGCCGTCTTTTAGCGCCGCCGCCAGCAGCTCCACCGCCCGCGGGTCCTTGATCTTGCCCAGCGCCTTCGCCGCGACCTCCCGCACGCCCTCGCGCTCGTCCTTCAGGCCCGCTATCAGCGCCGCCACCGCCCGTGCGTCGCCAATCACCCCCAGTGCGTCCGCTGCTATCCACCGCACGCCGTGGTCCTCGTCCTTCAGCGCCACCACCAATGGCTCCACCGCCCGGGCGTCGCCAATCCGCCACAGCACCTCCGCCGCGGCCCGGCGCACGCCCTCATTCTCGTCCTTCAGGGCCGCCACCAGCGGCTTGACCGCCTGGGGCTTACCTGACTCACCCAGCTTGCGGGCTGCTTCCATCCGTGTGGATGGGTCTTTTGACTTGAGTTTAAGGAGTGTCCACCAGAGCATGGCCCCTCCTCGCCCTTGGAGGCCCCGGCGCCCAGCCTGATAGGGAGACGTTGGAGCTAGCTTACTCCTCTCAAGTGCGAATCTGTCAATAGGAGCCCGACGACCGTGAAAAAAGGGAGACGACACCGAGAGCGGACAACCGCAGGCAGACAAGAATGTCTGCCCCACCAAGGAGAGAGAAGATGGGGGTGCCCTCAGCCGGTTAGCATCGCCTGGAGTTCGAGGGCGTTGAGGGCGGCGAAGGCGGCCTGGTCGTTGTCGAAGTAGACGTAGGCGGTGCGGGCGCCGGCGCGGAGCCAGCCGCGGATGCTCTTGAGCCAGTTGCGGAGCTGTGCCGAGGTGTAGCGCCCGGCGTAGCGCTGCGGCGAGGGGCCGTGGAGGCGGAGGTAGGCGAAGTCGGCGGTCAGTCCCGAAGGTTCGGGACGGGGCGACTCCTCGCCGGCCAGGTCCCAGACGCAGAAGGCGGCGTTGGCGCGCTCGAGCAGCCGCTAGGTTTCCGGGTGGAACCACGAGGGGTCGCGGAACTCGAAGGCGTAGCGGAGGGAGCGTGCGCCGCGCTTATGGGGGAGCGCGGCGAGGAAGTCGGCCAGGCGGGCGGCGTCGCGGCGCCAGCGCGGCGGGAGTTGGAAGAGAATCGGGCCGAGCTTTTCGCCGAGCTCGGCGGCGTGGGCGAGGAAGCGCGCGAGTGGCTCGGCGGGGTCTTTGAGTTTTTTCATGTGGGTGATGTAGCGGCTGGCCTTGACGGCGAAGAGGAAGCCCGCGGGCGTCTCGCGGCGCCACTGGCGGAAGGTCCGCTTGTCGGGGAGCTGGTAGAAGGTATTGTTGAGTTCGACGCTGCGGAAGCGTTGGGAGTAGAAGGCGAGCATCTGGTCGGCGGGGAGCCGTTCGGGATAGAACGGCCCGCGCCAGTGGGGGTAGTGCCAGCCGGAGGTGCCGACGACGATGCTCGGCGCTGACATGATGAACCCAGAAGAGTGTAACCACAGATGAACACAGATAGAAAAGCGACCAGTGGCCAGCGACCAGCGACCAGTGAAGAAAAACAATTCACCGCAGAGATGTGGAGGAAAGACGCAGAGAAATAAGATTCACCACAGAGGGCACAGAGGACACTGAGAGGGACTGGTTTCCCCTCGGGCGCCCCTCGGCTTCGCTCCCTTCGGCTGCACTCAGGGCAAGCAGGGCAAGCGGGGTAAAGGAACCTGGGGGCTCGGAGCCGCTTTTCGGTTTTCGCGCTTTTTCTTAGGCGGGGTAGATGACGACGGCGCGGAGGTCGCCTTCGCCTTCGCTGGCGGTGCGGACGCCCGGAGCGTCCTTGAGCGCCAAGTGGATGATGCGGCGCTCGCGCGGCGTCATAGGCTGGAAGCGGAAGGGGGCGCGGGAGAGGCGGACGCGCTCGGCGGCGGTTTCGGCGGCTAGCCGGAGCTCGGCGAGCCGGCCGGCGCGGTAGCCTTCGCAGTCGAAGCGGATGTGGTCATAGTAGCGGGGGTCGAGCCGGAGCCAGCGCAGGGCGACGTGCTCGATGGCGCGCAGCAGCTCGCCCTGGCGGGCGGTAAGGAGCGGGGCGTCGGGCCCGTGGAAGTCCACTACGAGTTCCGCGTTCTCGATGTCGTCGGCGGCCTCAGGCGGGGGCGCGGTGATTTCGGCGCGCAACTCGAACTGCCCGGCGCGGATGAGCAGGCCGAGGAAGGAGCGCAGGGCGGGGATGACGGCGTCGGGGTCGAGCCGCCCTTCGCGGAGCCACTGCGTTTCAGTCATTGGCGCTCGCGGGGACACCCGCAGAGGGTTTCTCCCTCGGCTCCGCTCCCCTCGACGTTGCTCGGGGCAGGCGGGACAAGCCCGTGCCCCCTCCTCGGTTGCGCTGCGCGCAGCTTTTTTCGGCACGCCTTCCCTCGTCCCGCCGGGCGGGACTCGGGACAAGAAAGTCGTGCCCTGACGGATACAGCGCCATTTCATTGCCGTGGGTTTGGGTCACGAGCTGGTGGTCTCCTGGCCGTGGCGCTTCTTTTTCTTGCGCTCCTTGACGGCGAGCTTTTCGGCCAGCTCGCGCTGGCGCTGGCGCTGGTTGATGAACCACTGCTGGCCGATGCCCACCACGTTCGAGGTCATCCAGTAGAGCACCAACCCGGAGCTAACCCAGAGGAAGAGGAAGCCGAAGATGAGCGGCATCATGCGCATCATCTTCTGTTGCACGGGGTCGGTGGCGGTCATGGGGGTCATGCGGGTCGAGATGTACATCGAGGCGGTCATCAGGACCGGGAGGATGAAGTAAGGGTCGTGGCGGCTCAGGTCGGTGATCCAGCCGAACCAGGGGGCCTGGCGCAGTTCGATGGAATAGGCCAGCACCTTGTAGAAGCCGAAGAAGAAGGGGATTTGCAGGAGCATCGGCAGGCAGCCGCCGAGGGGGTTGACGCCGTGCTCTTTGTAGAGCGCCATGATCTCCTGCTGCATCTGCTGCTTGCGCGGGTCGTTGAACTTGTATTGCTTGTAGCGGGCCTGGATGGCGCGCATCTGCGGGGAGAGCTTCTGCATCTTCCAGGCCGAGCCCATCGAGGCCCACTTGAAGGGGAACAGCTCAATGTTGATGAGAATGGTGAGCAGGACGATGGCCCAGCCGTAGTTCGAGATCCACTTTTCATGCACCCAGGTCAGGGCCCAAAAGAGCGGCTTGGCAATCCACCAGAACCAGCCGTAGTCGACCAGCTCGTCGGCCAGCAGGGGCACGGCGCCGTTGGAGAGCGCAGGGACGTCAAGGCCTTCGAGGACGTCAAGCGCCTTGGGGCCGACGAAGACGCGGAAGCGGTTCCCGTTGGGCGACGCGGCGGTGCCGGTGGCAACGACGCCGATGGCGACGGGCTTTTTCTGCTCCGGGGGCGTCCAGTCGCGCGTCCACGCGGCGACGCTCAGGCGCGGCTGCTGGGGGATGAAGACGGCGGCGAAGTACTGGTCTTCGATGCCCGCGTAGCTAGCCTCGCCGTTGTAGGGGAAGGGCGAGGAGGACTTCCAGAGCCAGCCGGTCTCGTGGCCGGCGTCGCGGGCGAGTTGGCGGTGGACGCCGTCGGGGGCGCGGAAGAAAACCTGGGCGGGGACGACGCCGATGCTCGAGGCCGGCCCGGCGAGTTCGCCAAAGCCGCCACGCCAAGCCAGGCGGTGCTCGAGGGGCTGGCCGGCCTCGAGCACCAGGGTTTCCACCTCGAAGGTATATCCGGCATTGAAGCGGAAGCGCTTGCGGGCCAGCAGCGTGCCGTCGCTCCACTCAAAGAGCAGGCCGTTCTGCGGGGTCTGGACACGCGAGTCGGGGACGAAGAGGGCGTTGTTGAGCTTGTCCTCTTTCTCGGGGTCGGCGAGGGCGAGCGAGAGGGGGTAGCCGAGGCCGGTGAGGCGGCCCTGGACGAGCTCGAGCGGCTCGCCGCGGTCGTTGTGGTAGTTCTTAAGTGTGAGGCTCTGGAGGACGGCGCCGCGGTTGGAGAGCACCACGGTGGCCACGTCGGTCTCGACGGTAAAGGTTCGTTCCTGGGTGTCCTCGTGGACTGCGACCGTGAGCGGCGGGGGCGGTGAGGTCCCTCGCTTCCGCTCGGGATAAACGGGCGGCGGCGAAGGCGCAGACGCTTGCGCTGGGCTCGTGACCGGCGCGGCCTCGGGAGGGGTGGGTTCCGAGGGGTACTTCTCCTTCATGTAGGCCGCCCAGAGCAGGAACACCAGGAAGGAGAGGGCGAAGGCGAGCAAGATGCGGCGTTCGGGCGAGAGCTCAGCCACGTGGTTCCTCGGGCACGGGGTCGAAGCCGCCGAAGACGCCCGGGCGGCAGCGGACGAGACGTCGGAGGGCGAGCCAGGCGCCGCGGGCAGCACCGTAGCGCTCGACCGCCTCAACGGCGTACTCGGAGCAGGAGGGGTAGAACTTGCAGGCCCAGGGGTTCATCGGGCGGAGGGCCGCCTGATAAAAGCGGAGGGCGGCGAGGGCGAGGAATTTGAGCATTACTTCTCTTCCGGGTGCAGGGCGCGGCGGAGCAGCGCGGTGAGCTCCTCGGCCAGGGCGGCGAAGTCGGCCGAAGCTACGGCGGCCTCGCGAGGCTGGATGACGATGTCCCAGCCGGCGGGGAGCTCGGGGGCGAGGCGCCGAAGGATTTCCCGCAGGCGGCGCTTGATGCGGTTGCGGACGACGGCGGAGCCGAGGGCGGCTTTGACAGAGAGGCCCCAGCGGGTCTCGGAGTCCTGGCGGGGGCGGGCGAGGACGAGGAAGCGGGGCGAGTACTGGCGGCGGGCGGGCTGGCGGTAGAGGCGGTCGAAGTCGGCCGTGCGCAAGCGGGCGCGCCGACGGGTGGCGGCCACGGTGAGACTCAGCCCTCCCTCCTCCAGGCGCGGCATGAGCGCCGCGGGATTAGACGGCGAGGCGATGGCGCCCTTTCCGGCGCCGCGCCGCCAGGACACGGCGGCCGCCCTTCGACTTCATGCGGCTGCGGAAGCCGTGCGTTTTGTGACGCCGGCGGACGTTGGGCTGGTAGGTGCGTTTGGGCATTCTGTTTCAGTTCTTCCGGTTTTTGGCGACCCCTCGACTTCGCTCGGGGCAAGGCGGCTGCACAGGCGCCTGTAGTGCGAATGCGAAAGGCCCGTATAGGGGAGGGGCGGCGGGAGCGTCAAGGCGGGCAGGCAAAAGCTATTGACGTCCAGCCCGGCGGCCCCTAAGATGCATCCAATCTAGGGGAGCCGAGGATGAGCGACGAACCCACCCTGCAGGCCCGGGTCGAGGAAGCGCGGCGGCTGGAGCCGGTGCGCAAGAGCGAGCTGCACACGGGCGACTGGGTGCTGGTAACTACGAAGAATTCCCTTTACTCCATCTGCGTGCTGGGGGAAGGCCTCTACCTGGTGTCCGGGGGCTGGTTCGACCGCAAGGGGCTCTCGCCGCAGCAGACCACCATCAACGGCTGCACTTGGGGCGGCAGCGCCATCAAGGCCGACATCGTGGCCGCCCCGGGGTTGTTCCTGGAATTCGGCAACTACGTCACCACCACGCGCATCCGGCAGGTGCGGGTAATCCGGGGCGGGGAGTGCGGGGCGCCGAACTAGAATCGTTATTCGTTAATTCGTTGAACCGTTGAATCGGGGGAGCCCAGTGGCAGAGGCCGCTGGGCTGAACTATTTTCTGGGGACCTCAGCGGCTAAAGCCGGTTCTTTTGCTGCCACCATCGGCACGGCTGAAGCCGTGCCCTGACGGGATTAGCGACACGCGCTGTTGGCCGTCCTACCAACTTTTCCGGCGCGTTGACTTGGGGGCGGGGTTGGCCTAAGCTAGTATTAATTCATGCCCACGCTTTGGAACTGCCCGCGTTGCAGCCGCACCTTCCGCCGGCCCGAGCAACCCCACTCCTGCGGCGTGGGCCGCCGGAAAGACATGCTCAAAGGCAAGCCCGAGCGGCTGGTGAAGCTCTACCGTGCGCTGGAAAAGAGCTTGAAGGCCTGGGGCGGCGTGGAGATCGTGTCGAAGAAACGCTACGCGCTCTTCCGCACCACGCGCGTTTTCGCTGACCTAGTTTTCATGAAGGACGCGCTACGGCTGGCGATTCTCCTAGACCGCGAAGTACGCAAGCCGCTGTTTTTCAAGATTGGGCGGCTGTCCGCGCACCGCATTGGCCACGTGGCGAAGGTGCGCAGCGCGGCGGAACTGCGTGCGGTCCTGCCCTACCTGAAGGAAGCCCACAGCTTCGCCCTGCGTTAGGCCAACTGCCGGCGGAGGTCGGCACAACCCCCCGCGCGTTGACTTGGGAGCGGGGTTGGCCTAAGATGGCGCGGCCTCGAGAGCATCTCCCTTGATCGGCGAAACCATCTCGCACTATCGCGTCCTAGAAAAGCTGGGCGGCGGCGGCATGGGTGTGGTCTACAAGGCCAA
>JACPRL010000038.1 GCA_016189965.1 Acidobacteriota bacterium
CCCTGCCACTGCGCGTCGTCAATGCCCTCCGGCCGGAGCTTGTCAGGCTGGTTGGAGACGAGGTCGAGCAGGCGGGAGGCGAGCTCGCGGGCGCGGGCGAGGTCCTGGCCGCGCTCGCTCAGGGTATCGGCGACGATGACGATGAGGAAGCCCTGGTTGGGGTCGAGCTCGAGGCCCTGGGTGGCCCAGTGGAGCATGCGGTCGAGGTCGCCGAGCCCCTGTGCGGTGAGCGCCAGGGTGAGGAAGGCTGAGCGTCGGTAGGGGGAGTCGGGGAAGGTGGCGAGGAAGCGTTCGAGCAGGACCGTTTTGGCGGCGGGGTCGGGGTGGTCGCTCGCGGCGATGAGCAAGTCGTAGGTGAGGCTGTCGAGCTGCGGCTGCGCGGTTTCGAGCAGGGCTTGACGTTCGCGCTCCCACGCCTCGGCACTCAAGTTGTCGGGCGCGGGCCCGGCCTTGAGTTCTTCGATCAAGCTGCGGGCACGGGCGGCGTGAGCGAGAGCCGGCTCGAGCTCCTGCCGGCCCATCGAGGCACGAGCCTGGCGGACGGTGCCGGCGAAGTTGCGCGGGTCGCGCTCGAGCAGCGTCTGGCCGGCAGCGAGGGCGCGGTCGTAGTTCGAGGCGGCCAGGTAGGCGTCCTGCAGCATGCCGTAAGCGAGGAGGGTGAAGGGGTCGTCGCCGTAGGTGGCGACGATTTTCTCCAGGCGTTCGATGCGCTTGGCGGGGTCTTTTTCAAAGTCGAGCTCGGCCAGGGCGGTGTCTTCGAAGGTGCCGGCCTGGACATTCACGCGCGTGCCGAGCGGGCCGGGGGTGGCGGAGACAGCCGAGTCGAGCTTCAGGTTGACCTGCGCGGTTTCGCCGGGCTTGAGGAAGACGTCGGTGTTGACGGGGACGTGGCCGCGGGCGCGGAGGCGAATGACGTGGGTGCCGGGGGAGAGGTCGCGGAAGGCGATGCGGCCATCGGCGGAAAGCTCACCGCGGGGCGCGCCGTCGAGAGTGACTTCGCCGCCGGCCACATTGGCCGTGAGCTCGATGGCGGCCGGGGCGCGCAGCGCCGCCATCAACTGCTGGAGGTGCTCCTTCTTGACCTTCAACTGCGTGAGGGTGGTTTCCAGCTCCGCCGAGGGGACAAAGGCGATGCCGCGCGCACGCACCTGAGTGATGATCTTTTCCACCGGGGTCTTCGCTTGCGCCATCTGGATGATGTCGTTCTGGCTGAGCGGCCCGGTCTGCGCCGCGGCGGGTAGCGCCGCCAAGAAGAAAAGGACGAGCAGGCCCGTTGGCATCGCTTTTCTCATGCGGCTCCCTCCTTGGTTCCTCTCCTGCCTCCTACCACAGCCGCGGCAGCCAGCGCGGGACGCGGCGGCGGTAGGCAGCGTAGGGCTCGCCCAGGCGGGCGAGCAGTTCGCGTTCTTCGAGTTCGGCCACGCAGAGCGTCAGCACAATAAAAACCAGCACCAGCCAGAGCAGCCGCGTGGCGCCGCTCAGCAGCACTGCGCCGAGCCAGGAGAGCATCATCCCCAGGTAGCGCGGGTGCCGCACGGCAGTATAGAGTCCGCTCGTGGCCGCCTGCGCCGTGTGCGAGCTCGGCAGTAGCTCGGGCAAGCCGATGAGCACCCGCACACCGAGTATGCGCTTGATCTGCACCATCAGCCAGAGGTCAATCACAATCAAGAGTATCCCGCCGGCTGCCAGCAGCCAGTGCTGGGTAAAGCGCTCCGCCAGCCACCAGTGGCGCGGCAGGAGCAGGACCAAGGTCGTTGCCAGCCAGACGCTCGGCGTCACCAGATAATAGCAGGCACGCGGGTGGCGTCGCCAGAAGCCAATCGCGGGATGAACAGCCAGCCAGAACAGGGGAACAGGGAGTTGTCCACACAGGATCAGGAAGGGTACCACCTCGCGGAACCACCAGATGAGGAAAGGCAGCATGTCAGGAAAGCACGCGCTTCGGCTTCCCCTGGGTCCTTACTTGCTGCTCCGCCGGCTTGTCCCGAGTCCCGCACCGCGGGACGAGGGAAGCAGCCGATTCAGCTTCTAGCCCACCTTGTTGCTGCTCCGCCGGAGCAGCCAGCACGCGGGTCAAAAGCCGATGGCACCTTCCACGATGGAGACAACGCCCAGGGCGCCCACAATCAGGGGCAAGGTTCGCCCGCTGAAAGGACCCATCCAGGCAGCAAGGATGAGGCCAAGCCCAATGACGACGTAGGCGACACGCGTCAGCGGGCCGATATTGGGAACCAAGCTCATCTTGTTCCTCCGGTAGTGGCTTAGATACTATGCGGCGTCCCTGCGGGAGGCAACAGGAATCGTTTGGTCTTGCTGAACGCTGATGGCTGAACGCTTTAGCGATCGGCCCTCAGCCGTCAGCACTTAGCTATCAGCGACGGAGGCAAAGATGGAGCTACGACTGAGAGACAAGGTGGCGGTGGTGGCGGCGGCGAGCCAGGGGCTGGGGCGCGCCATCGCCGAAGAGCTGGCCGCCGAGGGCGCCCGTGTGGCCATCTGCGCGCGTACGGTGGCAAAGCTCGAAGCGGCAGCGGAAGAGATTCGCCGGCGCACGGGCGCCGAAGTGCTCGCGCAGCCGGCCGACGTCAGGCACGCAACCGACGTCGAGCGCTTCGTCAACGCGGCGGCGGAACGCTGGGGCACGGTGCACATCGCGGTGGCGAACGCCGGCGGGCCGCCGGCGAAAGAGTTCCTCGCCACGACGGCCGACGATTGGGAGCAGGCGGTGGCGCTCAACCTGATGAGCGCGGTGCACCTGGCGCGGGCCGTGCTACCGCCGATGCGCCGGCAGAGGTGGGGCCGGCTCATCTTTCTGCCCTCGGTGGCGGTGAAGCAGCCGATTGAGGGCCTGCTGCTCTCCAACGCGGTGCGCAGCGGCGTGGCTGGACTGGCCAAAAGCCTGGCCAACGAGTGCGCGCCGGACAACGTGCTGGTGAACGTCGTCTGCCCGGGCTATACACGTACGGAGCGGCTGGAGGAGTTGATGGCCACAATGGCGGCGCAGCGCGGGGCGAGCCGCGACGACATCGTGTGCGGGTGGACGGAGCAGATTCCGCTCGGGCGGCTGGGCGAGCCGCGGGAGCTGGCGGCGCTGGTGGCGTTCCTGGCCTCGGAGCGGGCGAGCTACATTACCGGCACGGCGATCGCGGTGGACGGCGGCTGGGTGCGCAGTTTGTTCTGACATTAACGATGTCATGCTGAGCGAAGCGAAGCATCCCTTGAACAACAACAGAGGCTCTGCGAAGAGCGGAGGCAGAGGAAGCAGAAGAGGCATAGGAAGCAGGAGAAAAGCCTCTACCGCAGAGGCGCAGAGAGAAGATCTGTAACTCTGTAGCTCTGTCACTCTTGCACCCTTCGACTCTTCGACTCTTCGACTCTTCGACTC
>JACPRL010000034.1 GCA_016189965.1 Acidobacteriota bacterium
CCGAAGAGCGTGCGGAAGGTTTCTTCGAAGTTCCGGTTGATGGCGATGAAGGCGTCGTTGAAGAGCTGAGCGGAGACAGTATCAAACTCCTCGATGGTGCGGCGAGTGTCGGCGATGGAGGCGAGCCGGTCGTCGCGCTGCTTGGTCAGAAATTCGTGGCGCTGCTCGCACTCCTGGAACTCCTCCAGCGCCATCATGTTGATCGGGCCGAGGGTGTCGAGCCGCTGGCGGATTTCGCGGTAGCGGAGCTCGGCCTGGGCGAGGGCGTCGCCGGCGAGCCGCTCGGTGACCTCCACCAACAATTGCTCGGCGGTGAGTCCGAACTCGTTCTGCAGGGCAAGCTCGGCGTGCTGGCGGTCGGAGGCCAGGCGGGCCTGCTCGACCTCGAGCTGGTGGCGGCGCTCGCGCAGGGCGTCGTGGGCGGCGCGCCGCTCGCGCAGCGCCGCCTCGCGCTCGAGCAGGCTCTGGCGGAGCAGGGACAACTCCTCTTCGTACTGCTGGCAGCGGGCTTCCTGCGCGGATTTTTCTTCACGGCGTTGCAGGAGCTCGGCTTCGCGGGCGAGGAGCTCTTCAGCCAGCCGTTGCTGCTCGGCCTCGAAACGGGTTTCGAGCGCCGCCTGCTCCCGCCGGAGCTCGGCCAAGCGTGCGGCGGTCTGCTCGAGCCGCGCCAACTCCTGCCGGGCAGCAGCGAGGCGTTCCTCGCCGGCGGCGTGGCGGGCGCGGAGGTCGGCGAACTGCGTCGTGGCCGTTTCGAGCGCCTGGCGCTGCTCAAGAAGCTGCTGCGCATTTGCCTTCAGGGCGTGCTCGCCGGTGCCCAGTAGTTGTTCCAGTTCGGTCAGCTCGGCGCGCAGGGCCTCGAGGCGCTCGGCGGTGGCGCGCTGGCGCGTTTCCAGCTCGGCACAGGCGGTCGCAGCGCGGGCGGCTTCCTGTTCGGCGCGCGTGCGTTCAGCGGTCAGGGCGTCGCGCTGCTGCTCGAGCTGGAGGAGATTTTTCTCCTGGGCGAAGAGCGCCTGGCGGGCAGCAGCGACGGCGTTTTCCAGCTCGCGCCGGCGGGCTTCGAGACGGGCGAGCTCGGCTTCCTCCTCGGCGACGGAGGGCTCGACCTCGGTGCGCCGGGCGGCGGCGCGCTCGAGCTCGCGCTGCAGGGCGTGGCTGCCGTGGCCGTTGCGTACGCCGCCGCTGACCAAGCGGCCGTGGTAGCAACTGCCGTCGGTGGAGAGGAAGAAGAAGTGGGGGAAGTCGCGCGCCAGGGCTTCGGCCGTCTCGGCGGAGTGGACGAGGTAGGTGCGGCTGAGCTTGGGGAGAACGCGCTTGGCCTCGCTGCCGAGCGGGCCGTTGATGCGGACCAGGTCGGCGACGCGGGCGACAATGCCGGAGCCCTGCGGGCGCTCGAGGTCGTCGCGCAGCGTGGCGGGAAAGCGCCCGAAGGAGTCGACTAGGAAGGTGGCGCGGCCGCCCACCTGTTCGCGCAGCAGCGAGACGCCGGTGCGGGCGGCGTCGTAGGTTTCGACGACGACATATTCGAGCTCGTCGTGGAGGTAGTCTTCCAGCAGCGGGGCGTAGCCGGGGTCGAATTCGGTGAAGTCGGCCACGACGCCGACGGCGCGGAAGCCGCCGACCGCGGTCATGCCGCCGGCGCCGACCAACAGTTTCTGCACCGGCTCGGCGAGCGCAGCGCGCTGAGCGACCAGGTCGGCGAGCGCGTGCTCCTGGGCGGCAGCGTCGGCCAGCGACTGGCGGGCCTGGTCGAGCCGGCGCTGCTGCGCGGCGCCGTCGGCCTGAGTGGCGGCGAGGGCGTGCTCGGCGGCGGCGACGTTTTCCTGCGCGCGAGCCTGCTCGCCGCGAGCCTGTGCGAGCGCGGAGGCGAGCTGCTGTTCCTGCGTGGCGAGGCGTTCGAGGTCGAGGCGCGCGACCTCGCGCTCGGCGGCGAAGCGGCGGAGCTCGTCGGCGGCGGACTGAGCGAGGTGCTCGAGCTGGGCGCGCTCGGCGCTGAGAGCGAGGCGACGGTCGGGCGCCTCGGCCTGCTGAGCGTCGAGGGCGGCGCGCGCGGCTTCGAGAGCGGCGATGCGCTGGCGGGCACTGTCGGCTTCGGTCGCGAGGCGTTCAAGCTCAGCGGCAGAGCGCTGCAACTCCTCTTCGAGTTGAGCTGTTTGGGCACGTGCGGCGTCGAGCGCCGCGGTTGTACTGGTGGCTTCGCTGGCCGATTTTTCGCGTTCGCTGGCCAGGGTGGCGAGGCGGTCGGCGGTCTCTTCCTGCTGGCGGCGCGTCTCAGCCAGGCGGGTCTGGGCACGCTCGACTTCGAGGAGCACCTGCCCGGCGCGGTTCTGCTCCTGCCGCAGCGTGGTTTCCAGTTCGTACTGGCGCGCCTGGGCGGCGGCCTGCTCCTGTTCGAGCCGGGCTAGTTCGGCTGCCTGCTGGCTCGCGTCGGCGGCGTTGGCTTCGAGTTGTGCGGCGAGCGCCGCCGCCGTCGTTTGCAACTGCTCGAGCTGCGTCGCCAGGAGCTGGCGATGGAGGTGGGTGACTTCGGCCTTCAGCTCCTGGTAGCGGCGCGCGCGTGCGGCCTGACGTTTGAGCGAATTGAGCTGCTTGGAAATCTCTTCCAGGATGTCGTTCACGCGGAGAAGATTCTGATGGGCAGATTCGAGCTTGGCTTCGGCCAGGCGCCGCTTGGTCTTGTACTTGCTGACGCCGGCGGCTTCTTCGAGCAGCGCGCGGCGGTCCGACGGCCGCGAGGAGAGAATCTGGCCCACGCGCCCCTGCTCGATGATGGCGTAAGACTCCGGCCCCAGCCCCGTGCCCATGAAGAGCTCCTGGATGTCGCGCAGGCGGCAGAGCTCCCCGTTCAGGTAGTACTCGCTGGTGCCGTCGCGGTAGAGCCGGCGCGTCACCACCACTTCGCCCGGCTGGATGCGCAGGTTCAGCCGGCCGCTCCGCGCGCCCTTGCGCTTCTTCGGCTCTTCGTCGGCAGCGGCTTCGCCTTGGGGCTGCGCTAGAGTGGCCTCCGCCGGCGTTTCGGCAGGCGCCACGGGAGCCTGCTCGGCTTCCGGGTCGTAGAGGGTGAGCGTAACTTCGGCCAGGTTGGTGGGCGGGCGGCTGGCGGTGCCGTTGAAGATGCAGTCGGCCATGCGGGCGCTGCGCAGCGTTTTGGCGCTCTGCTCGCCCAGCACCCAGAGGATGGCGTCGGCGATGTTCGACTTCCCGCAGCCGTTCGGGCCGACGACGGCCGCGATCCCCGTGCCGCCAAAGACTATCCGCGTTCGGTCGGCAAACGACTTGAAGCCGAACAGCTCGACCTGCCGCAAGCGCAGCACACGCGCCTCCCTGACCTCGACACTTCGAGGACGAGAAGGAGGAGGGTCATCCCTGGGAACGTTTGATGGGCCGGGCAAAACCTTGCCGCCCCAGGCGCTGGGGTTGCGGAAGCCCAACCCTAGCACGAAGCCGCCCCCTTGTAAAGTGTCAAGAAAAAAATTGCCGCGGGCGCAGAGCTTGCTCCCGGGGCCGCGCCTCGTCGGCTCCCGTCTGCAACTAAGTCAACGCGCCCGCGGCACTCCCGGGTGTGCTATGATGCTGGGTCGAGCGGGCTGCGGGTTGGTCTGGGCCCGCCCAATCCGAACTGCGAGGTTGGCTAATGAAGCTGTCTCGTCTCGCCCCGCTGGCCTTTCTGGCGCTCACCCTTGCATTCGCCGCCACTGCCCCTGCGCAGGTACCGGCGCCGCAGAAGGTTTTCCCTTATCCCATCCATAAAAAGACGCTGGAAAACGGCCTGGACGTCATCGTCATCGAAACCCCCGAGTTCAAAAGCGTCCTCAGCTACAACACCCTGGTGCTGGCCGGCTCGCGCAACGAAACCGAGCGCGGCAAGACCGGCTTGGCGCACCTCTTCGAGCACATCCTCTTCCGCCACCGCTACGCCGAGGAAGAGGGCGGCTACGACGAGCGAATGTCGCGCCTCGGCACTCACAACAACGCCTGGACCTGGTTCGACGTCACCTTCTACCACCCGCTCAGCTTCACCTCGAACTTCCTGAGCCGCGAGACGCCCACCGAAAAAGTCCCCGGTGTTGCCCCCCTCGAAGCCTCGCGCTTCACCGGCCTCGACTTCACGGAAAAAATCTTCAAGACCGAATCCGGCGCCGTCCTGGGCGAGTACCGCCGCAACGCCTCCTTCCCGCAACTCCGGCTGAGTGAGCGCCTGCTCGCCCTGCTCTTCCCCCACCACCCCTACGGGCACGAAACCATCGGCTACCTCGAAGACGTGCGCGATATGCCCAATCACTACGAGGCCGCCCGGCGCTTCTATGACACCTACTACCGGCCCAACAACTGCGTCCTCATCGTCGCCGGCGACGTCAAAGCCGCCGACGTCTTCGCCCAGGTCGAGCCGCTCTACCGCGACTGGCAATCCCAGCCCGTTCCACCCATCGTCCCCACCGGCGAGCCGCCGCGGCAGGAGCAGCGCGAACACGTCCCCTGGGAAGCCGACGTCGCTCCACTGGTCTGGGTGGCCTACCGCATGCCCGCCTTCAAGCCCGGCACCGCGGAGGCGGCCGTCGCCCAGCTGCTGAACGAGCTCGTGGTCTCGCCCGCCGCCCCGCTCTTCAAGAAGTTGCGGTACGAAAAGCAGACGGCCAGCACACTTGACTTCGAGGAAGGCACGCAAGGCTTCGAGAGCTTCGACCCGCGTGCCCTCGTCGTCTCCGCTCAACTCTACAAAGAAAAATCCGCCGAGCGCGGCCCGGCCTACTTTGACGAAGTCAGCGCCGACATCATCGCCAGCCTCGACGACCTTAAACGCTTCTCCCGCCAGAAGGACTCGAAGAAGCTGCTCGAAACCTTGAAGAGCAAGTACCGCTACGACTTCCTGGCCGCCATGTCCAGCCCGGCGCGCATCGCGCAGACCTTCGCCTGGTACTACCGCTTCGACCGCGACCCGGACGTCTTCGAGAAGCTCTTGCAGTCTGTGCAAAAACTCACGCCGCGCGACATTGACCGCTTTGCCCAGAAGTATTTCGTCCCCGAAAACCGCGCCGTGCTCACCCTGGCCTACGAGCCGCCCAAGCAAGTCGCCCGGGAGGTGCAACAGTGAGCCCCGCCATGCCCTTCTTCCCTCTCACCTGCCACAAAAGCATCTGTCATCCTGAGCGAAGCCCCGCCCGGAAAGGGCGGGGCGAAGTCGAAGGATCTGCTTGTCTCCTCGCCTGCCTTAGGCTCGCGGCGCCGGCGCTGCTTCTTGCCGCGCTGCTCGTCTCGCTGCCCGCCTCTGCCGAGGCGCCGCGCGTGGTCACGCTCGACTCGCCCGCGCCGCTGGTGGAAATCAAAGTGATGGTCAAGGCCGGCGCGGCCGCCGACCCTGCGGGCCACGAAGGCCTGGCCAACCTCACCGGCCGGCTCCTCATCGAAGGCGGCTTCGGCGATCCGAAGAACCCGGTGACCAAAGACAAGCTGGCGGAAATCACCCGGCCGTGGGGTGGCGGCGCCTACCCGACGGTGCGCGTCTCGAAGGAAGTCACCGTGTTCTCGATGACGGTGCCGAAGGAAGTCTTGGCGCGCTACGTCGAGCAGGTGCTGCGCCCGCTCTTCACTCGGCCGCTCTTCGCCTCCGCCGAGCTCGACCGCGTCCGCGCCGAGACACTGCAGACGCTGCGCTCGAACCTGCGCTTCGAGCAGATCGAACTGGTCGGCCTGGTGGCTCTCGACAACTACATCCACCACGGCACCGGCTACGCCCATCCCGACCTCGGCACGGAAAAAGGTCTCGAGGCCGTCACCGCCGAGGCGGTGCGCTGCTTCTATGCCACCCACTACAAGCCGGGCAACACCGTTGTCGGCCTGAGCACGAGCGACCCGGCCGTCGTCCAGCCGGTCGAGGCAGCGCTGGCCGGCATCGGCCAACTCGAAGCCGAAGCGTTCTCGGCGCGCCCGGCCGAGCGGCCTGCGCCCGCGAAGGGCCGCGAAGTCATTATCGTCGCTTTGCCCAACGCCATCTCCACCGGCATCCATGCGGGCTTTCCCCTGCCGCTGACCCGCAAGGACAAAGACTACTGGCCGCTCTACATCGCCAACATCTGGTTCGGCACGCACCGCGACGGCTTCTCCCACCTCTACCAGGTCATCCGCGAAGAACGCGGCTACAACTACGGCGACTACTCCTACATCGAGCACTTCGAAGCGCGGCCCTTCGCGCTCTTCCCGCCCACCAACACCCCGCGCCGCTACCAGTACTTCAGCCTCTGGATTCGCCCCGTGCAGCACGATTACGCCCACCACATCCTCAAGGCCATGACCTGGGAGCTGGAGCACTTCATCCGCACCGGGCTCAGCGAGGAGGAGTGCGCGCTGGCCAAGAACAAAGCCCGCGTCCTCTACTTGAGCTTCGCCGAAACCACCAACCGCCTGCTCGGCTACCGGCTCGACGACGACTTTTACGGCTTGAACCCCGGCTACCTCGGCGACTACCTGGCACGCGTCGAGGCGGTCTCCTGCGCCGACGTGAACGCCGCCATCAAGAAATATTTGCAGGCGGAGAACCTGAAGTACGTCATCGTCACCGACGACGACGTCGCGCCCAAGCTTGCCGAGGAGATTGCCGCCGGCGGCGTGGCCTGGGGGAAGTCACCCGCCGACTACCAGATTGACGTCAAAGAAGAAGGCGGCCGCAAGCTCTACGAAGTGCCCGAGTCTCGCCTCGAAACCCTCCGCCGCGACGCCGTCTGGGCCCACTACCCGCTCGACATCCCCAAGCAGCGCATCAGGATTGTCCCCGCCGAGAAGATGTTCGAAACCGCGGATCTGCCAAGGTAGGAAGAGTCGGTAGGACAGACATTGCTTCCTTGCCTCTTTGTCTCCAGGACTTGCTTATGGGATCACAAACGCTTTAAGATGAGTTCCGGAGGCAGGCCATGAGGCAAGTTGTCCTTTACCGCGGCGAGGATGGCTACTGGGTCGCCGAGTGCCCGAGCCTGCCCGGCTGCGTGACCCAGGGCAAGACGCGCGAAGAGGCGATTGCGAACGCCCGCGAAGCCATTCGCGGCTACGTCGGCACCCTCGAAGCCGACAACTTGCCCGTTCCCCCGGAGAACGCCCAAGCTGAAATCGTCGTGGTATGACCAAGCTGCCGGTCATTTCCGGCCGGGAGTGTGTCAAAGCTCTTCAACGCGCAGGCTTCTCTGTTCGCCGACAAGAAGGCAGCCACATCATCCTGCGGCGGGACCTCCCTTTTGCGCAGGTGGTTGTCCCAGACCACAAGGAACTCGATCGGGGGACGTTGCGGGCCATTCTGCGCCACGCCGGCCTTTCCACCGAAGAGTTTGTGGAGCTGCTGCGGTAATCCTGCGGAGGGCTGGATTGGTGTCGGTTGGAACTCAGTGCCGCGATGCCCTCTGGGCCTACTACCTGCTCGACATCCCCAAGAAGCGGATCAAGATTGTGCCCGCCGCCAAGATGTTTGAGACCGCCGCCCTGCCGAAATAGCCACAGAGGCACGAAGACACAGAGAATGTTTTCTGGTGGGGCAGACATTCTTGTCTGCCAGCGGCGCAAAGCGCCGCCGCCAGATTGGGCAAGACAACCGCGGGGCTGCGCTCCACTGACCCTTCGGCTTCGCTCAGGGCAGGCAGGCAGGAATGCCTGTCCTACCAAACCAAATTTCTTCTTTCTCTGTGACTCTGTGTCTCTGTGGCTTTCTTAATGGCGGGCGGACGCGGTCTGTTTGGCGAGCGCGCGGGCGTGCGCGGCGATGTGGCGGGCGGAGAGGCCGTAAGCGTCCATCAGCTCTTCGGGCTTGCCGCTGATGGGCATCTCGCGCACGGCCAG
>JACPRL010000035.1 GCA_016189965.1 Acidobacteriota bacterium
CGGAATCATAAACAGGTTCTGCACCAGCGTCGGGACCACCAGTCCGTTGCGCTCCTGCGCGCCGGAGAGATAGAGGCTCAGCCCGTGTTGTCCGTCGCTCTGGAAGATGCGGTGCGCGGTGGGCTTGCGCAGGTCCGCCTCGAGAAACAGCACCTTGCCCCCGCGCTGGGCCAGTGCCACGGCCAGGTTCACTGCCGTGGCTGTCTTCCCGTCCGCCGGCTGCCCGCTCGTGACCAGCAGCAGCTTCGGCGGGCGCTCGGGATAGGAGAGCAGCACCGCCGTGCGCAACGACCGGAAGGCCTCCGCCAAGCTTGATTGCGGCTTTTGGTGGGTCACCAGCGCCACGCTCTTGCCGTCGCCGCTCGCCCCCGCCGCCATCGGTCGCAGGCGCGGAGTCTCGCGCACAGTTTCGGCGAGCGGCACCAGCGCCAGGGTCGGCAGCCCGCTGTGCCGCTCCACTTCGTCCGGCGTCTTCACCGTGTTGTCCAGATACTCGCGGAAGAACGCCAGCGCCACGCCCACCGGCACGCTCAGCAGCAGGGCCAGCAGCACGTTCAGGAAGACGTTGGGGCTGTAGGGGCCCAGCGGGATGCGGGCCGGGTCAACCACCCGGATGTTCGAGGAGCGCAAGCCGGCCGAGATGCCGGCTTCGTTCAGCTGCTGCAACAGCCCGTCGTAGAGCTGCTTGTTGGCGGTCACCTCGCGTTTCAGGATGTTGTATTCGATCAGGCGCTCGTTCAGCTCGTTCACGCTCTCTTTCTGCTGGTTCACCAGTTGGCGGAGCAAGGCCTCGCGCTTCAGGGCCGACTCGTAGTCGTCCTTCCGCTTGGCCAGAATCGTCTCCCGCTGGGCGGCCAACTGCGCTTCCACTTCGGCAATCTGCTCCTCCAGCCGGCGCATCCGCGGGTGCTGCGGCCCGAACTGCGTGCGGGTTTCAGCGTGCTGGCGCCGCAGCTCGCCCAGGCTTACTTGCAGGCGCTCCACGATGGGATCGGCGAGCACGCGCGGGTCTTGCCCCGCCTGCGCCTGCCGGTAGAGCGACTCCTTCTCCACCCGCGTCGCTTCCGCCAGGGCCAGTTCGTGGTTGAGGTCGGACAAGCGCTGGGTGAGCACGTTCTGCCGTTCGTCAATCGAAACCAGGTTGTAGCGGCGCTCGAAGTCCACCAGTTGCGACTCCGACTGCTCCACCTTGGCGCGCAGCTCGCGCAATTGGTCGGAGAGCCACTCCGCGGCCCGCATGGTGGACTCGTAGCGGGTGCGGAAGTTGTGCTCAATGAAATTATTGGCATGGGCGTTGGCGATGCGTGCCGCCAGCCCCGGGTTGGTGCTGAAGTAGCGGATCTCCAGCAGCCAACTGTTCGGCACCAGGTCCACCCGCAGGCCGCCCAGGAATTGCCCGATGAGGCGGGATTCGGCAGCCGTGTCGAGGACCCGCTCCGTCGGCAACGGACCGGCGGCGGGAGAGGCGGTTGCCTGCGCGGCGGGGCCGACAAAGTCCGGATCCTCGTGCAGCCGCAGGCTGCGGAGGGTCTGCAGAGCGAGGGTGTCGCTCCGCAGCACGCGCAGTTGGGTGCGCAAAAAGTCCTGGAAGCCCCAGGGGTCGGGCGGCACCGTGGCTTCGCGCAGCAGTGTGGTGGAGCTGTGCTGATCAATCGCCAGCCGCACCACCGCCTCGTAGGTCTTGGGAAGCCGCAACGACACCACCGCCACCGTCAGCACCGTCACCAACACGAACAGCAGGATGGTCAGGCGGTACTTGCGCAGCACGCGCAAGTAGTCGCGCAAATGCACGCCCTCACTCTCCGGGGTCACGGGAAGGTAGGAATAGCTTGCGGGGGCGGCCGATCCCGCCGGCACGGAGAGCCGGCGGTCGTCCGCGCGTGCGAGTTTGTCTTCCGGCTCCATCGTCGCTAGACCCTGCTCTTCTCCGCGGGCGTTGCTTCGGGCGATAGCTCAACGCCACTGGCGGCAGGCGGCCGCACCAGCGGCTCCAGCCGCGCCAATGCTTCCGCTACGACACTCCTCATTTCCTGGGCCACATCTTCGAGCGGCAGCGGGGCGGCCGCCTCCCGGGGGCTACGACCCAGAACAAACCAGTTCTGCCTGTCCAGGGGAACGGTCAAGCGCCACAGCGAGTCGTGTGTGCTCCCGCGGCCGTCGGGGGCAGCCCACTGGGTGGCTGGCAGCCGGAGCTGTTCCGCGCGACCCGGCGCGAGGTGGAGTTCCACGCGATCGAGGTCGAGTGCCTGGGCCGCCGCTTCCAGCGCCTGCCAGAACTCAGCCGGCGTTTGGGCCGCCCGCAGGATTTCCCCCTTCTCCTCCAGGCGTCCCCGTGCCGCCATCCGGTCGCGGGAAAAGCCACGCCGGAATTCGGCGAACTCGGGATAGTTCAACCGGCGCAGGCCGAACCAGCAGGCGCCGACAAAGAAGGCCAGCACCAGGGCGCTCAAGGCGTTGTGGCCCTGCGCGATGAGAATGCAGCCAAAAGCCGCCAGGGCGGAAACCGCGTACAGAATAAGCACCGCCTGACGCGGGGTGAACCCGAGCGTCAGGAGCCGGTGATGAATGTGCTGGCGGTCGGAGGCGAAAATCGGCTGCCCGCGCAGGAATCGTCGCGCCATGCTGACCGCGGTGTCGGTGACCGGAACGGCAAAGGCCACCAGCGGCGCCGCCACCGCGATGGCCGTCGTGGCTTTCTGGTTCCACATCACGGCAGCCGCGGCCAGGAGAAACCCCACGAAAAGACTCCCCGAGTCTCCCAGAAGAATCTTGGCCGGGTTGAAGTTGTGGCGCAAGAAACCGAGCAAGGCCCCCGCCAGCGAGATGGCCAGAATCACCACGATGGTGTTGGCCACCAGGGCGGCGGTGATGGCAATGGCGCTGGCAGAGAGGAAAGCCACGCCCGCCGCCAAGCCGTCGAGCCCGTCAATGAGGTTGAAGGCGTTGGTAATCCCCACCAGCCAGAGAAGGGTGACAGGAAAGGAAAGCAGGCCCAGCTCGAAGGGCTGTCCCCAGGGGGTGGAGAGGCGGAGGATAAGGACGCCGTTGCTCACCAGCCACAGCGCCGCCAGCAACTGCACGCTCAGCTTCGTCCAGGCGTTCATCCCGCGCAGATCGTCCACCACACCCAGCAACAGCAGCAGTGTCGCCGGCCCCGCCAGCAACGCCAGGTCGGGCAACTCCTGGCGAAATTCTTCCGTTACCATGTTGTTGGGGATGAATAAGGCCGCGAGCGCGACAAGCAGAGCGAGATAAACCACCACTCCGCCCAGCCGGGGAATGGAGCGCCGTTGGTGGGGCCCCGCGGTGATAGACGAATCCAGAAGGCCCCAGCGCAGTGCCAGCCAGCGAAGTAGCGGCGTGCTCAGATAACTGGCCAGAAAGGCAAGGACAAAAAGAGCCGCGTAAGTCTTCATTCCCCCGAGAGAGCCTCTCTCGCCCTCGGTTCAGGACCCCAAAGAAACTGCTCCGCCAGTGTACGAGCGGGGTCGAGAAGTGTCAAGGTAGGAATTCACTGCCTTCGCTTTTCGTGAGTGAGGATGGCAACGGCCGTGGGCTGGAGTATAATCGCGGCGTGTTTGCTCGCCGCCTGAAGGTGGAGGTCATCATCGACGGCGAGCGGCGCCCCTGTCCGCTCGACTGGCTCGACAGCTTCTCCATGCGGCGCTTCACCGGCGAGGC
>JACPRL010000039.1 GCA_016189965.1 Acidobacteriota bacterium
CCCTGTGCCGCTGAGCTCTCGCGAATCCAATGCCTGTCCCCGACGCTGCCGTTCCGGCCGTCAGTCGGACGCCGGAACCGAAGAAATCTGGGCCGAAAGTATACCAGGCTTACGCCCGCTATTTCGAGGCTGAGGCCGTGCAGGCGGCGCCCGGAGCCACAAAGACACGAAGGCACGAAGAAAGGAACTTCAGAAACAGTTTTCTTTGTGTCTTTGTGCCTTTGTGGCTTGCCCTTCTACTTGGTGGTCATCACGTGCACGCCGTCCCAGTCGGGCGGCGGCGGCTGGGCGCGGTAGTGGCGGCAGCGGCCGACGAACAGCCGCGCCGGGCCGTCGTCAGGAAACTGCTCGAGAATGCCGTTGAAGATCTGCTCGGCCGCGTCCCATTGCTGGCCGCGGTAGGCCTCAAGCCCGGTTTCGAACAGCGTCACGAGTTCGGCGAGCCGGCTGTCAGCCTCGGTTTCGCCGAGCAGCTCGTAGATGGCCACCGGTTCCCGCTTGCCTTTGACGCGAATCCAGTCGAGCGGGCGGAAGAGGAACCGGCGCAAGGAGCTTTCGGCGCCTGCCAGGAAGCGGCGCAGCGTCGCATCGCGCGCCTGCCATTGTTCGACCTCCGCCAGCGCGCGCTCGGCCTCGAGTTCGCCGCCGAACCCGAAGCGTTGGGCGAGCGCCGGCAGCGGCGCCAGCTCCCGGCGCCGCGCCAGATGGAGTCCCGCCGCGCGGGCGCGCCGCGCAGGCTCGGAGGCGTTCGGCGCGACCAGATCAGCCGCCTCAAGGTTGAACTCGCGGCAGAGGCGCTGTTCGAGCAACGCCAACGGTTCGGCGGCCTGCCGGCGGGTCGACTCGCTCACCACGATGCGCGCCGAATATTCCTTGGTGACGCCTTCGAGCCGGGAAGCCAGGTTGACCGTGTCGCCCAGCACCGTGTAGTTGAACCGCCGCCGCGAGCCCATGTTGCCCACCACCACGCGCCCGGTGCTCAGGCCCAGCCCGACGTTCAGTTCCGGCTTGCCCTCGGCCCGCCACGCCCCGCGCAGCTCGTCCACCCGCCGGCTCATCTCGAGTGCACCCGCGCAAGCGCGCAGGGCGTGGTCGTCCTGCGGCTGCGGCGCGCCCCAAAAAGCGAGGATGGCGTCGCCCTCGAACTTGTCGAGCGTCCCCCAGTGGCGGAACAGAATGTCGGTCATCTCGTCTGTGTACGCGTTGATGAAGTCGGTCAGCTCGGTGGGGGAGAGTTTTTCCGCCAGCGTCGTAAAGCCGCGGATGTCGCTGAACAAGATGGTCAGCTCGCGCTCTTCGCCGCCCAACCGCAGCCGCTCCGGATGCTTCATCAGCTCGCTGACCAGCTCCGGCGGAACGTATTGGGCGAAAGCGGCGCGCACCTGCCGCTTGGCCCGCTCCTCGAACAGCACCCGCACCGCGGCCACCACGGCGAAGTTCGCCAGCAGCACGCCCGCCGGCACCACCAGGTTGAGCCAGGAGTCGAGCCAAACCAGCGCTCCGTAGGCAATGGCCAGAAAGGCTGCCAGCGTGGTGGCAGCCAGCGGCGTCGTCCAGGCCGGCCGCACCAAGGCCAGCCCAACCCCCAGTCCCAGCCCGAAGAACAAGATGAAGCCGAGGTCGAGCAGCTCTTCGCGGGCGCCCCGATGGAGGAAGCGCTGGTTCAGCATGGTGTCGAGCAGGTTGGTGTGGATTTCCACCCCGGCGTGGTAGCTCTCCGCGAAGGGCGTGGGGGCGAAGTCACCGATGGCCGCCGCGGTCGGGCCGACGAAGACAACCTTGTCGCGGAAGCTCCCGGGCGGGAAGGTCCCCGCCGTCACGTCGGCAAAGGAGAAGTGCGGATAGGTGAACGGCCCGCCCTGAAAATGGATCAGCAGGCGGCCGGCGGCGTCCGTCGGGAGGCGCCGAGCGCCCAGTTGAATGGCCTCGACACCGGCTTCGTTGTAGACCAGCACCATCTCGTGCTCCGGGACGCCGAGCACTTGCCGCAGCACCTGCACGGTCAACGAGGGGTAGAACTGCGCTTCCTCTTTTTTCTCGCGCCGCCAGCCGGCGCCATAGCGGAAAACCAGCGGGGCGCGGCGGAAGACCCCGTCGGCGTCGGCGGTGAAGTTGAAGTAGCCCACGCGGAACTCCGCCGCCTCGGTGAAGGCGGGCAGGTTCGTGGCCGCCAGGTAGCCTTCTTCGCCGGCGAAGAGGGCCTCGAGCCGCGGCGCTCGCTCGCCTGCCACCGGCCGCGTCGAGTAGGAGGAAAAGGTCAGGTAGCTGTCAGCCACCTCCTGCGCTGCTTCGTCCACAAAACGCACTTCCTCGTAGTTCGTGAAGAAGAAGTATCCCAGAACCACGTTGCCGGCGCGGCGGATGGCTTCGGCAAATTCGGCGTCGGTGTCGGCTTGTTGTTCGAGCGCCGCCAGCCGGGCCAAGTAGCGCGGGTCGCGCCGCGCGGCCGGCGTTTGCTCCAGATAGTCCTGCCGCGCGCGCCGCACCAACTCGATCCCTGACTTCTCCTCCGGCTTGGGGAAGTTGATGTCAAAGGCGACGACAGCGGCGCCGTCGGCGGCCAGGCGCTCGATGAGCCGCGCGTGGTGCCGCCGGGAAAAGGGCCAGCTCCCCAACCGCTCCAGCGTGGCCTGGTCAATGGCGACGATTACGATATCGGGCGCCGCCGCCGCGGCCCCTCGCCAGCGGAAGCGTTGGTCGTAGGTCTTGAGCTCTAGCGTGTTGACTAGGCCGGCTACCGCCGTGCGGGCTTCGAAAAGGTAGGTGTGAACGTAGACGCCGAGGCCGGCAAGGGTGATGAGGAGGCTACTGAAGACGCTGTCGCGGTGCCGGCGCCAGGCTTGATCGAGTGTCGCCCGCCAGCCCGCGGCGGCTGCGCCAACCCCTGCCGCCATCGGGGAGTCTTACTCCTGCACGACCACGCACTGCAGGACTTCGTCGAGCGAGGTCAGGCCCTCCTTGAGCAACATCAAGCCGTAGTCCTTCAGGGTGAGCATGCCTTCGCGCCGCGCCGCCTCGCGGATCTCGTCGGTGTTGCCGCGCTTGATCACCAGCCCGCGCACGCCCGCCGTCATCCGCAGCACCTCGTAGATGCCCACGCGCCCCTTGTAGCCCGAGCCCCCGCAGCCGTCGCAGCCGCGCGGCTTGTAGAAGGTGACGGGGCTGTCGGTCGGCGCGCCCAGGAAGCGTAACGTCTCCGCGTCGACCGTGTAGGCTTCCCTGCAACCTTGGCACAGCCGCCGCGCCAGCCGCTGGGCGATGATGCCGATGGTCGAGCTCGCCACCAGGAACGGCTCGATGCCCATCTCATCCAGCCGGATGAAGGTGCCGGCCGCGTCGTTGGTGTGCAGCGTGGTGAAGACCATGTGGCCGGTGAGCGCCGCTTCGACGGCGATCTTGCCCGTTTCCAGGTCGCGCGTCTCGCCCACCAGGATGACGTCGGGGTCCTGGCGCAGGAAGGCGCGCAGCACCCGCGCGAAGTCGAGCCCAATCTCTTTCTTCACCTGCACCTGGTTGATCCCGCCCAGGTCGTACTCAATCGGGTCTTCCACCGTGGAGATGTTGATGTCCGGGCTGTTCAGCTCCGCCAGCGCCGAATAGAGTGTGGTGGTCTTCCCCGAACCCGTCGGGCCGGTCACGTAGAGGATGCCGTAGGGCTGGTTGACCATCTCCCGCACCCGCTCCAGCGTCTCCGCATCCGTAATCAGCTTGTCCAGCCCCAGTTGCGTGTTCGACTTATCCAGGATGCGCATGCACACCTTCTCCCCCCACTTCGAGGGGATGGTGGAGACGCGGAAGTCAATCCCCCGCTCCTCCAGCCGCACGCTGATCCGCCCGTCCTGCGGCAGCCGCTTTTCGGCAATGTCCATCTTGGAGAGAATCTTGATCCGCGAGACCAGTCCCATCTGCGCCTTCTTCGGAATCGTCTGGATGGGTTGCAGCACCCCGTCAATCCGGAAGCGGACCAGCACCTCCTTTTCCTGCGGCTCCACGTGGATGTCGCTCGCCCCCCGCCGGACCGCCAGCGCCAGGATGGCGTTGGCCAGCCGCACCACCGGCGCGTCCTCGGCCGAGCTGCGCAGCTCGGTCACCGAGGCCGGTGCCTCGTCGGTCGTCACCTCCTCCAGGTTGATGTTCAGGGAGTCCGACTGCAAAGACTGCAAGACGGTCTCCGCGCTCGCGGGGGCCGCGGCGGCCGCCGTCTCGCCCCGGCCGCCTTCCTTGCTGTCTTTCTTCATCAACGTCTTGAAGGGGCCGCTGAGGAACCGCTGGAAATCTTCTTCCGTGCAGACCACCGGCTCGATCATCACCCCTTTCACAAACCGCCGCACGTCGTCCAGCGCCAGCAGGTTGTTGGGGTTCACCATCGCCAGTGTCAGCCGGTTATTGATGAAGGCCACCGGCAGCACCTTGTGCTGCGTGATGGTCTGCTCGGGCAGCAGCCCCAGCACCCGCGGGTCAAACTGCACCTTGCTCAGCGCCAGGTACTCGATCCCCACCTGCTCGCTGGCCGTCTCCAGCCGGTCGGCCAGGTTGCGCGTGAGCGAGAGCCCCATCTTGGGGTAGTGGATCAGCAGGTCTTCAAAATCGGCCCGCTCCAGAATTCCCGCCGTGGTCGGTTCCGTGGTCACCACCGAGGCGGTGCGCGGCTTGCCGGTCAACAGGGCCATTTCGCCGAAGCACTGCCCGGGGCCCAGCTCCGTGAGCAGGAACTCGATGCCGGTGGCTGGATCTTTCTTGCGGACCTCGCACTTGCCGGCGGTGATGAAGTACATGGAATCGCCGGCCTGGCCCTCGCGCACCACGTAGTGAGAGGGCGGGAAGTCGCGGCGCTTCAGCCGCCGCACGATGGCGTCGCACTCCTCGTTCGAAAGCAAGCTGAAGAGCTGGATGC
>JACPRL010000036.1 GCA_016189965.1 Acidobacteriota bacterium
GCATCACTTCCAGCGGCACCGGCTTCGAGTGGTCGTCGTACTCGTTGCAGTAGGCGCAGGAGAGGTTGCAGCGGCGGATGGGGATGACGTGGGCCAGCAGCACGTGCCGGGTCGAGAGCAGGCCTTTGGCAATCATGCGCAGCTCGCGGGAGAGCCGATGGTAGGCCAGCAGCCGGCGGCGAATGCGCGTGAGCCTCGACATCCTTCGAACCGTTTCTGTCCTTTAGATGTCTGTCTCGCCCCGCAGCTTAACCCGCAGCCGGAGGAGCGGCCAATCGGAATGCGGCCAGCGGCCGAAATTCGAGCCTCAGTGTAGCCAAAAGCGGGGGCAAAGGCAACGCCGGCAAGCCCAGCGCGCTTGTAAATGCGCGCAAAGAACGTATCTTAGAGGCTTCGCTCGAGGGGGAACGGGCCGAGAGGGGCGACGATGAAACTCAAGAACCAGATCGCGTTGATCACCGGCGGCGGGCGCGGCATCGGCCGCGCCATCGCCGAGCGCTTCGCCCGTGAGGGCGCGGCGGTGATGTTGACAAGCCGCACCGAGGCTGAACTCAGGGCCGCCGTGGCGGCCATCGAGAAAGCGGGCGGCAACGCCGGCTATCTGGCAGGCGACCTCCGCGAGGAGGCCTTCATCCCGCGGCTGGTCGGCGAGACGCGCGAGCACTGGGGCGAGATTGACATCCTGGGCATCAACGCCGGCATCTACGGCCCGATGAAGCCGGTGACGGAGTTGAGCTCGGCTGAGTGGGACGACGTGATGAGCGTGAACCTCCGCGCGCCCTTCCTGCTGACGCGGGCCGTGCTGCCGGGGATGGTGAGGCGCCGCCGCGGCGTGGTGCTGAACATCTCGACCATTTCCGCTAAGCTGGCCTTTCCGTTGGGCGCCGCCTACGCAGCCGCGAAGGCGGGGCTGCTGGGCTTGACCCGCGTCGCAGCGGCGGAGGTCGGCCGTTACGGCGTGCGCGTCAACGCGCTCTGTCCCGGCCCGGTCCAGGGGACGCAGATGTGGGAGGAAGTGGGCGCGGGCTTGCAGAAAGCTTACAACCTCACCGAAGCGCAACTGGCCGAGGAGACCAACGCCGCCATCCTGCAGGGCCGCCCGCAGCAGCCCGAAGAAGTAGCGGCGGCGGCGCTCTTCCTCTGCTCGGACGATTCGAGCGCCATCACCGGCCAGGCGGTGAACGTGGACGGCGGCGAGGCCTTCTACTGACCGCCCGGCTGGCGGTTGCGCGCCGCCACGCCCTGTGCCATCCTCTAGCGCTTTTTCTTGACGATGCGCGACGCGCTCGAATTCCTCATCCGCCACGGCTACACCGTGGTCTTCCTCTGGGTCTTCGCGGAGCAGCTTGGCTTCCCCCTGCCGGCCATCCCGCTCTTGCTGGCAGCCGGAGCGCTGGCCGGCGCCGGCCAGATGGAGCTGGGGCTGGTCATCGGGCTGGCCGTCGTCGCTTCGCTGATTAGCGACCTGCTATGGTACGAGATCGGCCGGCGGCGCGGCGCCCGAGTCCTGAACTTGCTCTGCCGCATCTCGCTCGAGCCGGACTCCTGCGTGCGCCGCACCGAGGAGGTTTTCGCCCGCCACGGCGCCCGCTCGCTGGTGGTGGCGAAGTTCATTCCCGGGTTCAGCACCGTGGCGCCGCCGCTGGCGGGCATCTTCCAGATGCGTCTGCCGCGCTTCCTCGCCTTTGACGCGCTGGGGGCGCTGGTCTGGGCGGGGGCCTTTGTTGGCCTGGGCTACCTATTCAGCGATCAACTGGAATTCTTGGCCGAGCAGGCGCTGCGGCTGGGCACCGGGCTGCTGGTGCTCGTGGGCGGGGCCTTGGCGGGCTACATCGCCTGGAAGTATGTTCACCGGCAGCGCTTCCTCCGCCAGTTGCGCATCGCCCGCATCACGCCGGAAGAGCTCATGCAGAGGCTCAACGCCGGCGAGAACGTTATGGTGGTCGACCTGCGCCACTCGCTCGACTTCGAGGCCGAGCCCCGCACCATCCCCGGCGCCCTCCACCTGGCTCCGGAAGAGCTCGAGCAGCGCCACGAGCAAATTCCCCGCGACCGCGATGTCATTCTCTACTGCACCTGACCCAACGAAGCCACCAGCGCCCGGGTGGCGCTGCTGTTGCGACGGCGGGGGATTACGCGCGTGCGCCCGCTCGAAGGCGGGCTCGACGCCTGGCGCCAGCGCGGCTTCCCTTTGGCGGGCTCGGAAGCGGATTCACCGCCCGCCCTTTGAGGCTTCCCTTTCGGTCCGCCGAAAACACAACCTTTCGGATCACGTCCGGTCAGCCGTCTAGCCAGTCAGTTGCCGCCACGCCTCACCACGGATCGCCGGAGGTGCGCCGCTGGCCTTAGCGTCAACCCCCACGCAAGCGCGTTACCCCTTGTCGTATTGGTGTGGAGCGAAGCGCAAAGAGTTCCAGAGCGGACAAGAGCGACTTCCCAGTCGATGGTGAACGGGAGGTCGGCACCGGACAGAGTTCGGCCCTTTGTGAACACAAGCTTCGTGATGTGGCGAAAGCCTTCACCCTTGCACACCAGCGAACCATCCTCAATTACTCCGGCGTACGCCTCAAGAAACGTGAACCAGTGGGCGTGTTCATCACATAGGTCGGTCGGTAGCCCGAGCGAGGCAAGAAACGCTCGAAGCTCTCGCCTGAACGAGCCGATGAAGAGCAATTCCTTAAAGATTGCCGGCTCGGGAAACGGGATGTAGCCATGTTGAAGGTATTCGGCGACGAAGGCGTCCACTTGCTGCAACAGCCTTCGCGCGCCTCGGTTCCGGCTCGAATCGAGGTCGACATGGAGCGCCCAGTTAGCACACATGTAGAGGGCAGGAAGCGTCTCGCTGTCAAAAAGCTTCCGCGCCTCGCAAAGCAAGTAGACGGCTTTACACTCAGTGTCGACCGGCGTGGAAAGGTGTCGGGCAAGTTTGTCGATTATCGCGTTCCGCATAGGCTGATTATGGAGTGTGAGTTTTCTATTGTAAAATCGTCAAAAGCGTTCGACCCAACCGACCGCTTTGAGCAGTTGTCGTAGCTTCGTCTTTTTAGCCTGTAGAATATTTGTGGAACCCCATCGACTCTTCGAATTCAAATGTCCACCCAGGGTCTGGAAAGCGTACTTGATCAGGCACAGCTCTAGCGACGATTTCCCGTACGCCTTCGATGACTTGCCTCCTAAAGTGAGCTGGAGCGGAGATCCAATGTTTATTCCCACCTCCTTCGTAGCCCTCTGCAATCCACGTTGCAATAATCAGATGAATGAGAGAGTCCCCTACTTTTTGTAATATCGCATGGCGTACTTCCTCTGATTGGGTGAACCGGCTTGGAAAGTGAGCCCACCTTGCTTCCAAGCACGCTCGGGCAAGCTCTCGTGTACATAGATTAGGGTGCGTTACCTGTATTCTCCTGTATTGTTTGACCATAGATTTGGCAATGGAACCGGGTCCACCTGGATTGTGTTTCAGTAGCCATTTCGTCAAGCCCATTGTGACCTCCAGAGGCCACGTTACATATCGGCGCGGGGCTTGACGCGGCGGGTGCCGCGCGGGGCGCTCAGTTGCAGGCGCGGGGAGGCAATGGGGACGTTGACCTTGATTTCGGTGTAGCGGGTCAGCAGGTAGTCGCCGCCCACCTCGAAAAACTTCTGCTGGATGGGCACCCAGGAGGCCAGATCAATCCAGAGGTGAATCTTGTGGATCTGGTTGCGGATGCGCTCGTCCTTGGGGGTGAGCTCGAGCTGGAGGACGGCCTGGCCCTCGAGCTTGGTTTCGCCCAGCACGGTGATGAGGTAGGAGTCTTTCAACTCGTCGCCCTTGGTCCCGAAGCCAAGCAGGAGAAACTGCTCGACCAGGGCGCGGTGCTTGGAGAGGTCGAACTCCTGGATCTGGGCCATCTTGGGGTAGTAGATGAAGGCCTTGTTGCCCGTAAAGAGGATTTCCTTCGCTTCGGGGTTGGTCATCTCGATGAGCATGCGCCGGTTCTTGCTGTAGAAGAGCCGGCCGCTCTCGGTGGATTTGTCGTCCACCACCACGGTGACTTTGGTGAACTGGAGGTTGGCGGTCAGAGTCTGGAAGTGCTCGGCGGCCTTGTTCAGGCGCTCGACCACCATCTCCTCGTTCCACGGACGCGGCTGGGCCGCGAGGAGCAAGGACAGAAGGAGACAGAAAAAAGAGACGAGGACTGTGGGACACGCTCTCATCGGATTGCCCGCGCCGCCGCGCTATTCGCGAACCCAGACATCATACCACACCACTTCACCGCCCTCGCCGCGCACCTCTTGGATGCGCACGATAGTGAAGGGGTGGTTCAGGTTGAGCTGGAAGACCTCCGGGGCGGCGCGGTAGGGGTCGGGGTCGTAGCTGGCCAGCAGTTGCGCGCTGACGCGGTAGCGCACGCCGTTCGGGTCGGTGTCGAGGCGCATGATGTCGCGCGCGTGCCAGGGGTTGTAGACCGGCTGGTCGTGGAAGAAGCGCGCCGGGGTGAGGAAGACGAAGACCAGGATGAGCGCCACCATCACGTCGTACTGCCAGGTTCCCCGGTCGTGCGACCACAGCACCAGCCCCTTCAGCGTGCGGGCAAAGCGGCGGGGGAAGGAGGGGCGGCGAGCGGCTTGCTGGTTCATGCCAGCCGCGAGGCGACCACGGGCTCCGAGTGCTGGATCTGGCCGTCGCGCATGTGCAGGATGCGGTCGGCGAAGGCGGCCACTTCCGGGTTGTGGGTAATCAGGATGAGGGTCTGGCCGAGCTCGCGGTTCAACTGCTTCAGCATGCGCAGCACCGTTTCCGAGTTCTGGGTGTCGAGGTTGCCGGTGGGTTCGTCGGCCAGGACGATCTTGGGGTCGGAGACTACGGCGCGGGCGATGGCCACGCGCTGCTGTTCGCCGCCGGAGAGCTCCGCCGGCTTGTGCGACAGCCGCTCCTTGAGGCCCAGCAGCGCAACGGTGACCTCGAAGCGGTGCGGGTCGAAGCCGTCGCCCTGGATGTGCTGGGCCAAGGCGATGTTGTGATAGGCGGAGAGTGTGGGCAGCAGGTTAAAGCGCTGGAAGACGAAGCCGATTTTGCGCCGGCGCAGCAGGGTGCGCTCGGCATCGCTCATCTGCGTCAGGTCGTTGCCGTCCACCAGCACCAGGCCGGAGGTGGGCGGGGTCAGGCCGCCGAGCACGTAGAGCAGGGTGGACTTGCCGCAACCCGAGGGCCCCATGATAGCGACGAACTGGCCCTCCTCGATCTCCAGGTTCACCCCGCGCAAGGCGGGCACCTCCACCTTGCCGCTGTGGTAAATCTTCCACAGGCTTTCAGTTTTGACGACCGGTTCCACGCCTGCGTCCCCTGCTGAAAGCTGCTTTCTACGCCCGTATCTTACACCGCAGGCTGAATCGCCGCCAGCCCCGCGCTTCCGCTTATTCGTAGGCGAGGGCGATGATGGTGTCCTGGCGGGCGGCGAGCCAGGCGGGGTAGACGGCGCCGAGCAGGCCACCTAGGAAGGCGAGCAGAGCGGCGCGCGCCAGCCAGCCGGCGGTGATGAGGATGGTCAGGGTGGGGAATATTTCCTTGAGCAGGAAGGCGGTGGCGTAGCTCAAACCGACACCGGCCGCGACGCCCACCGCGCAAAGCAACAGCGACTCGCGCAGCACCAGCCGGATGATGTCGCCATTCGACATCCCGAGCGATTTCAGGATGCCGATCTCGCGCGTGCGCTCGAGAATCGTGGTGTAGAGAGAAAGAAAGATGGCCAGGAACCCCACTACCACCGCCAAGGCGATCATCGAGTTGATGAAGGTGTCGAGCCCCGGCAGCCGCGACGAGGTCATCATGGAGAGGTAGTCACGCACCGGGCGCAACTGGTGCCGGGGGAAGAGTTGGCGGATCTCCTCCGCCACTGCGTCCACGTTGGTGGGGTTGTCGCAGCGGATGAAGAAGAGGGTGGCTTTGTCGCGCGCGGCGGAAAGCTCCTGCAGGCGCTCAATGCGCGCGAAGAGCCGTGCCCCTTTGCCGTGCTCGACGATGCCGCGAACGGTGAAATCGTTCTCGAACAGCCGCAGCGTGTCACCCACCTTGAGATTCTTCGCCGCCGCGTACCAGTCGTCCACCAGAATGTCGGTCGGCGCCTCGAACGGCCCGCCAGCGTGGTAGACGAAGCCGTTGCTCACCCGGTTGAAACTTTCCAGGTCGATCCCATAGACGATGTCGATTCCGCCCACGGTGTTGAATTGCAGCAAGACCGGGGCTACGGCCGCCACGTGGGGAATGGCGTCGAGCTTCTCTTTGATCTTGATGGGCATGGGGGCGCCGCTAAAGGCGAGCAGGAAGTTCGAGGCCGGGGGCTGCAGCATCAGGTCGGCGCCCACGCCCTCGATGCGCTTGGCCGTTTCTTGAAGCAGGCCCGTAGTGAGCCCGACGATAATCACCACCAGGCACACCTCTACGCCCACCGCCACCACGGTAATCAGCGTCCGCAGCGGCCGGTGCAGCAGGTGGCCCACAATCAGGCTGCGCACCGCGCTCATGGCTGCTTCTCCGCGGCTTTCTCGGACTCTCTCTTCAGCTCCACCAGCTCGGCCCCCTCCGGCTTTTCCAGATGGAATTTCTCCGCCTCCAGCGGCTGGTTGAGCGTCAGTTCTTTCAGGATGAGCGTCAGGCGGTAGTCGTCCTGCGGGCGCACCAGTTCAATCCGCCGTGGGTAGCGGACCCCGTCCCACTCGCGCCATTCGCTGTAGTGGATGTCGGCGACCAGCCGGCCCTCGGGGTCGAACCGCTGCGCGCGCATGAGCTCCAGCGCGCTGCGCTCGAACCACCACTTGCGGTGCAGCGCCATCCGGCCGGCCTCGTTCAACACCACTTCCGAGAGGGCGTAGTAGCGCTGGCCGCCGAACTCGTTCTCCTCCACCAACACGGGCGTGTCCGGCCAGGGGGCCTCGAGGAAGAGCGCCTCGAGCAGGTGCTGCGGCCGCAGGTTCTCGATGGGTTTTTCGCTCCGCTTCTCGAGCTTGGTCGGGCCGACGATGAACTTGTTGCGCGAGGGGATGAAAATCTGGAAGCGCTCATCGTCGGCCACCATGTCGAAGATGTTCTTGCGCACGATGGGCGCCTGGCCGATGACGCGGATCTGTTGCCGTGGGGCGCCGCCGTTCTCCGCGGCCGGGCGGCGCTGGGCCAGCACGAAAGCGCGGATGTCGCGGTACTCCTCGATGACGCCGCTATAGGCCGAGCCGGTCGCGGGCACCAGTTCCGCCCGGGCGTTGATCGAGGTGATGGCTGCCTGCTGGCGTTGGAGCCGCGCCACTAGCTCCGCGAGCGTGGCGGTCTGCAACGGCCGGACTTTTTCCGGCGGCAGCCGCTCGGTCTTCTTGATCCCGCAGCCCGGAAAGCCTAGCAGCGGCAGGGTGAACACTGCCACGGCGGCCAGTTGGAGCGATTTACGAAGCACAGTCTCTCTCAGCCGGTTCTCGGCGCGGTGCCCAAACTTAGCAGTGTAGCTGACGCTTTCTGAAACGGTCAACCGACGCCGCGCCCGCCTTTGGTGGGAGCGCAGGCTAGGGTTTGCTGGTTGCCTTTTGTGCGCGGGAGTTCGCGGCGCGCTGGCGGCGGTAGCGGGCCACGTGGCGGGCATGCTCGGCGCCGCTGGAGGAAAACACGTGGCCGCCGCGGGTGTCGCTGACGAAGTAGAGGTAGTTTGTCTTCGGCGGATTGAGCGCGGCTTCGAGCGCCGCGCGGCCGGGCGAGGCAATCGGCCCCGGCGGCAGTCCCGCCCGCAGGTAGGTGTTGTAGGGCGACGTGCGCTCGAGGTCGGAGACGTTGACCTCGCCGTCAAAGACGCCGCCCTTGGCCAGCCGCTCGGCGTAGATGACGGTGGGGTCGCACTCCAGGCGCCAATTGCGCGCCAGCCGGTTGTGAAACACGCCGGCGATCAGGCCCCGCTCCTCGGCCACTCCGGTCTCCTTCTCCACCAGCGAGGCGAGCGTGACCAGTTGGTGCGGGGTGAGCTTCAGCGGGGTCGCGGCCTGCTCGGCCAAAGAAGTGTAGACCCGGCGGAAGCGCTCCGCCATCGTGTGCACCATCACCCGAGGGTCGGCGGGGCGCGCGAAGCGGTAGGTGTCCGGGAAGAGGTAGCCTTCGAGGTTTTTGGCCTCCGGCGCCAAGTCGCGGATCAGTTCGGTGTTTTCCGTGGCGGCCAGAATGGCTTGGCGCGGAGCCAGCCCCAGCCGCGCGACCGCTTCGGCGATGTCCCAGCGGGTATAGCCCTCGGGGATGACCAGGGCGTAGAGGTGGACTTCACCGCGGGCCAGCTTGGCGAAGACGCCGGCGGGGCTCACCCGGCCTTCGAAGACGTACTCGCCCGCTTTCAGCGTGCGGTGGGGTTGGGCGTAGGCGTAGAGCAGGAAGGGCAGGCGCGCGCGCAGCACGCCGGCCTCGACCAGCCGGTCGGCGATGGCGCGGCGGCCGAGCCCCTGCTCGATGACTACGACAGCACGCTCCTCATAGCCCTGGTAAGGCCAGAGGAGAAGCCCGACGAACACGAGCAGGAGAAGCGCGAGGATTCCCGCGAGAGTTCGGGGCCAACGGCGGCGGTTCTGTCGGCGCGGCACCATCACGCGCTGTGCGCCGCTCCGGTCGGCGCGTCGGGGCGGCGCGCGGCGCGGTCGTCGAGGTAGCTTTGCAGGATGAGGGCGGCGGCGACGCGGTCCACGGCTTCTTTGCGTTTCTTGCTCGAGCCGCCACGCGCGCGCAACAGGTGCTCGGCTTCCACCGAGGTGAGGCGCTCGTCGTAGAGCTCGACCGGCAGCTTGAGCGCGCGGCGCAGCCAGGCGGCAAACCGTTCGGCCTCCTGCGCGCGCGCCCCGGCGAAGCCTTTCAGGTGCAGGGGATGGCCGACGATGAGGCGCTCGACGCCCAAGGCTTCGACCAGTTCGCGCAGGTGCGCCAGGTCGGCGCGCTTGTTCGTCCGGCGCAGGGTGGGCAGGCCTTGGGCGATGAGGCCGGTGGGGTCGCTGACGGCCAGGCCGATGTTCTTGCTGCCGAGGTCAATGGCCAGCGTGCGTGCACCGCGATTCATCCAGACATTATAGACCAGCGACCCTTCGACTTCGTCCCGACTTAAGTCGGGACTTCGCTCAGGGCAAGCCAGCGAAGAACGAAAAACGATTGAAACCACAGATGCACACAGATGAACACAGATAAAGACAAGTTCGAAAAGCGAAAAACAGATCCTTCGACTCCGCCCCGCCCTTTCGCAGACTGAGGGTCGCCCAGCGACACGCCCACGCGGCAACCATCGGCGAGGTGGCGACAGCGATCACGCGAAAGGGCGGGACTTCGCTCAGGATGACAGCGCTGGCTGGAGGAGATGGCTACTAGCCGCGGTGGTTCCCAGCGGCGCCCCTCGACTGCGCTCGGGATAAAGGAGCCGCTGGGCTGAACTAGAGCGGGTTGTGCGGTTTCGAGGGCCACAGGTTGTCTCTTGCGCGGCGGGGACGGCGGACGTATCGTACCCCACTTCAGACAGGAGATGTTGCTATGAGGCGCTTTGGGCTTCTCTTTCTTGCTGCATTCCTGTTTTCACTGCTGCTTGCCTGGATGCCGGTGAGTGCCGTGCTGGCGAGTCCGGCCGCGGCACAAGCCGAGGAGGCCCCGCCGGCCGCGGAGGCTCCGCCGGTGGTGGAGAAGAAGGAGATCAAGACTTATACGCTGCCGCCGGAACGCTATGAAAAAGCGGTGGCGTACTCGCGGGCGCGCTACCGGCTGTACTTCGTCGGCTTCGCTTATGGCCTGCTGGTTCTGCTGGTGGTGCTCGGGGGGCGGGTGGCGCCGCGCTTCCGCGATTGGGCAGAAGGGAGCTCGCGGCGCCGCTTCGTGCAAGCGGTGGTCTACGTCCCGCTGCTGCTGCTGACCCTGGCGGTGCTCGGCCTGCCGACGGACATCTACGGCCACTGGCTCTCGCTCACCTACGAGCAGTCGGTGCAGGGCTGGGGCTCCTGGCTGTGGGACTGGAGCAAGGCGCAACTGATTTCCCTCGTTGTCGGTGTCTTGTTGGTCTGGATTCTCTACGGCGTCATCCGGCGGAGCCCGCGCCGCTGGTGGTTTTACTTCTGGCTGGCGGCGCTGCCGATAATTATTTTCCTGCAGTTCATCAGCCCCTACGTGCTGGAGCCGCTCTTTTTCAAGTTCGAGCCGCTGGAGCAGACCCAGCCGGCGCTGGTGGTGGAAATCGAGAAGGTGGTGGGGCGCGCGGGGCTGGAGATTCCCCGCCAGCGCATGTTCGAGATGAAAGCCAGCGAAAAATACAAGGCCGTCAACGCCTACGTCACCGGCTTTGGGGGCTCGAAGCGCATCGTGGTCTGGGACACCACGCTCGAAAAGATGACTGCACCCCAGACGCTCTTGGTTTTTGGGCATGAAATGGGACACTACGTCCTCGGCCACCTCTACAAGGGCATCGCCTTTTTCGCCGCCGTTCTACTGCTCTTCCTCTGCCTCGGTTATCGCGGGCTCCACGCGGTGCTCGGCCGCTGGGGCGAACACTGGGCCATCCGCGGCGTGGACGACTGGGCCTCGCTGCCCGTGCTGCTCCTGCTGCTTTCGGTGTTTGGTTTCTTCTTCTCCCCGGTGGCCAATAGCTTCAGTCGCTACCTGGAGCATCAGGCCGATACCTACGGGCTCGAAGTGACGCACGGCATCGTGCCCGAGTCGGCCGAGGCGGCGGCGGGGGCGTTCCAGGTTCTGGGCGAGATCAACTTGGCCGATCCGAACCCGAGCACGTTCATCAAAGTGTGGCTCTACAGCCACCCGCCGTTGAACGAGCGCATCGTCTTCGCCCAGACCTACGACCCGTGGGGGAAGGGAGAACCGACGCAGTTCGTCCCGGAACGATAGAAAAGACGAAACCACAGATGCACACAGATGAACACAGATATGTGAGCAGCGAAAAACGGAAATGCCTGAGAACAGACCGAGGAGGGTAGGACTGACGGTCAAGCCGGTGACGCCGAGCCGCTGGCGCGACCTCGAGCTGCTCTTCGGGCCACGGGGGGCCTGCGGCGGCTGCTGGTGCATGTGGTGGCGGGTGAGCCGGTCGCAGTTCGAGCGGCAGCGGGGCGCGAGGAACAAGCGCGCCCTGAAGCGGATTGTGCAATCGGGCCGGGCGCCCGGCCTGCTGGCCTACGACGGTCCGGAGCCGGTCGCCTGGGTAGCGCTCGCCCCGCGCCCGTCCTATCC
>JACPRL010000040.1 GCA_016189965.1 Acidobacteriota bacterium
GTTATGCTCGAAGGCCTCGCCTTTGCCCTCTTCTCCCTGCTCGCCTTCGCCTACGCCGTCCGCTGCCTCCAACATCAGGAGTAGCCTCACTCCCCCTAGCAGCCTGCTGAAATACTTCCCCTCACTGTCATCCCGAGCCCTTGCGCGCCTTGGCGGCGAGGGACCTGCTTTTTCTTCCCTCCGTTGCCCCGGAGAAACAGATTCCTCGCTACGCTCGGAATGACAAAGCGGGACTTTTTCAGCACCCTCCACACCACCACTCCGAGCCCCCAGGCTCCTGCCTGGGGGACACTGCGTTTCGTTCAGCTGAGGTTGATGAGGGACGCCGCGCGGCGCATCCGCGGCAGAAACGGCGTGTGGGCAATCTGCCCTTCAAAGCTCTCCGCCCAGCGGCCGGGAATCTGCTTGCCGCACTTCGGGCAACCGCCCGTCCGCGTCAGGTGGTAGCCGCCAATCAGGTATCCGTAGCGCTCAATCAGCAGCGTGCGGCAGTCCGGGCAGCGCGTGTTCTCCCAGTCGCCCACCTCGCCCGGCAAGTTCCCGGCGTAGATGTAGCGCAGCCCCGCCTGCCGCCCGAGCTCCGCCGCCCGCAGCAGCGTCTCCGGCGGCGTGTTCTCCGGGTCGGTCATCTTGTAGTCTTTGTGGAAGGCGGTCACGTGCCAGGGAATGTCGGGCGAGACGCCGGCGAGGAATTCGGCCGCGCGTCGCAGCTCATCGTCCGAGTCGTTGAAGCCCGGAATGATGAGCGTCACGATTTCCACCCAGAAGCCCATCTGGTGGAGCCGCCGGATGGTGTCGAGGATGGGCTCAATCCGCCCGCCGAGCTGCCGGTAGTGCCGGTCGTCGAAGCTCTTCAAATCCACCTTGTAGAGGTCGACCCACGGCCGCAGGTACTCCAGCACCTGCGGCGTCCCGTTCCCGTTCGACACAAAGCCCGTCACCAGCCCCGCCGCCTTCGCCTCGCGGAAAATCGCCACCGCCCACTCGCTGGTAATCAGCGGCTCGTTGTAGGTGCTGACGATGGCCTTCGCTCCCAGCCGCAGCGCATCTTCCACCAGCTCGCGCGGACTCACCTGCTGCGGCGCCGTCACCGCGTTCGGGTCGCGCAGCGCCTGCGACGTCACCCAGTTCTGGCAGTAGGCGCAGTGCAGGTCGCACCCCAGCATCCCCAGGCTGTAGGCCAGCCCGCCGGGATAGGCGTGGAAGAACGGCTTCTTCTCAATCGGGTCGCACTGCACCCCGCCCACGTACCCCCATGGGATGTAGAGCCTCCCCCCGCGGTTGAACCGCACCTTGCACACGCCCGCCTGCCCGTCGGGAATCGGGCAGCAGTGCCCGCAGGCGTAGCAACGCACCCAGCCCGCCCCGCGCTCCGGCATCGGCTCGCAGAGCTCCCCCTCGCGCACGTTCTGCGAAAGGATGTCGCGTAGGGTCGCCATCGGTCGTCTCGGGTTCTCCCCTCGCCGGCCTTCTAGACCTTAGATTCTACTCCTCTGGGGCAACTTCTGCACCCTGCCCGCAACAACCCGGTTCGGGCGCGCCCGCGCGGTTGCTGGCAAGTCAGACGTGGGGCGCAAGCGGCGAGGATGACAACCGGAGTGAGGCGGAGCACGGGACAAGGGCACGATGTCGGAGAGTCGATCGGTGGGACAGACATTCTTGCCTGCCCTGAGCATAGCCGAAGGGTCTGTCTTGGCGCCGCAGGCGCCAGTTGTCTTGAGATGAGCAGCGGCGGGTGCCGCTCCGCTATGGAAGAAGCCGGTTCGGGCGCGCCCGCCGGTTGGTATAATCCCCGCCGATGGAAAACTCCTTCATGGCGAGAGCCATCGAGCTCTCCCTCGAAAACGTCCGCGCCGGCCGCGGCGGGCCCTTCGCCGCCGTGGTGGTCAAAGACGGCCGCATCATCGCCGAAGGCACCAACCGCGTCACCTCGCTGAACGACCCCACCGCCCACGCCGAAATCGTCGCCATCCGCGAAGCCTGCCGCGCCCTCGGCCACTTCCAGCTCACCGGCTGCGACCTCTACACCACTTGCGAGCCCTGCCCCATGTGCCTCGGCGCCATCTACTGGGCGCGGCCCGCCCGCGTCTTCTTCGCCTGCACCGCCGACGACGCCGCCCGCTTCGGCTTCGACGACCGCTTCATCCTCCGCGAATTCAACTCTCCCCCCTCCGCCCGCAAGATTCCCATGACCCAGATGATGCGCGAGGAAGCCCTCCAGGCCTTCCCCCTCTGGCAGCAGAGCCCGAACAAAGTCCCCTACTGACCCCGGCGGCATTTGTGCGAGCGCGGACGAAGGTCGCGCGGTGCAACTGGGGTGGAAAGCGGAGAGGAACCGCTAAAACAACAATGATGCTGGACGGGCCTTGCCATTCGGGCCAACTGACATTTTCACTTGCAGGTCGCGCTCGATTTGCTGAAGAGCGGCTGGATTGAAACGGCCTAACATTTCGGCGAGTTCACCGGATTGGCGCAGCGCGCAGAAGTACTTTTTGGGTGAAATATACA
>JACPRL010000044.1 GCA_016189965.1 Acidobacteriota bacterium
GAAGTCGTTCCTGAGCGAATCACACCCCTTCCCATCGTAATTGACGATCCCGGAAGTGAGTTTGGCCACCTATTCAGACTAGCCTCCCTTTGGTGGAGTGTTCCTGTCTCTCGCGGCTTCGGTCGCAGATTGCGTATGGTTATTTTGGACGAATCGAACGGAAAACTGATCGGCTTGCTCGGCTTGACAGATCCCGTTTTTAACTTGCATGTGAGGGATGAGTGGGTGCGTTGGGACGTTCGGAGGCGTGAGAAGAAATTGCGCCACGTCATGGACGCCTATGTCCTTGGCGCCGTCCCACCATACAATCAGCTGTTGGGGGCCAAGCTGATAGGATTAATCGCTAGCAGCGATTTCGTTCGTCATGCGTTCCACCGTAAATACGCTGGGAGTAGGACGCTCATTCGGCGGAGCCGCTTCGATGGTCGCCTTGCGATGATAACAGCCACGAGCGCGCTTGGGAGGTCTTCCATCTACAATCGTCTCAAGTTCAATGGCCAAACGGTTTTCGTTCCCGTTGGCATGACCGAGGGTTACGGGCACTTCCATGTGGCCAACGGCACTTTCTACACGCTGCATGCATACGTGCGAATGATTCGAAGCAAAGAAGTAGAAAAATACGAATTTGGCCAAGGACCGAACTATCGAATCAGAGTGCTCCGCACGGCCCTCGAACGTATTGGACTCCCGGGTAATCTCTTGCGGCACGGCATCAGACGCGAAGCGTATGTTGCACCGTTGGCCGAGAATTCTGCGGCGTTCTTGCGTGGGGAAGCGAAGCGGCTCCACTGGTACAAGAGGCCGCTGGAAGAAGTCATCGACTACTGGCGGGAACGCTGGCTCCTCCCGCGGGCCAGCCGCGATGATTCATATAAGCATTTCGATAGTTCCGCTTGGTCCGGATACCTTGGTCTGACCTAACCTAGAAGTGAGCCCTGCATGTGCCCCGCCCGTTGCTTGTTCCTGGCTCGAAGGGCTGGCGGCGGGCTACCTGCGCGACTACCGGAGCATCTCGCGCGAGGAGCGCCGCGGCGTGTGGGGCTTCCGTTTTGAAGCCGGTGGGCGCCCTCCGCAGGCGGGCTTCTTCGCCGGCTTCGCCGTGGGGACTCTCGGGCGCTTGGGGCTGGCGTTAACGCCGCCGGAATGCCTGGTATTTGCCTACGTCCGACCCGCCGCCTCGCCGCTGCACCGCCGCCTGGTCCGGCCCCCCGGGAGCCTCTTCCGCCGCTCCTATGACTTGCTCACCAAGTACACCGGGCGGCGGCCGCGCTTCGAGTTCCACGAGAAAGGAGAAGTGGCGCTGCTGCGGCACGTTCCTCTGGCGCTCTTCCCGCCGCAGGAGCAGGAGAAGTACGCCCGGAATTTCTTTATTGAGTCGCTCACCCTGTTGGTGCGTTCAGGGTTACCGGCGGCGCTGGTGGCGAGGGGCGACTAGAGGTGGTTGCATAACCTGCCGAACGGCGGGGACACCCACAGAGGGTTTCCCCGCACCCCTTCCAAGGTGGCGCTCCGCGCAGCTTTTTTTCGGCACGGCTAAAGCCGTGCCCTTCGATCTTTGTGCTTGCGTGTCTTTTTGGCAGGAAGAAGAGCTAGGGGCGGTTGGGGGGCGGGCGCAGGGAGCGGAGGAAGGCCGCCTCATCGAACGGGGGCGGGTCGCTGGTCCCAGCGGCAGGAGCCGCTGGGTTGAACGTTGTGTGTGTATCTGCGGGTTGGCCCCGGAGGCACTCTTGGTCGGACAGGCTGCGGTTGCGATAGCGGAAGGCCCAGATGAGCACCCCGACGAAAATCGAGAGGGTGGGGATGAGCAGGACCAGGATGGCGAGGTCGAACGTGCCCGCCGCGTCAGCGGCGCCCGTGGCGGCCGAAGTGCGGCACTGGACGCATCCTTGAGCCAGAGCGCCGCGTGCCGGCACCGAGAGCGCGGCGAGCGCTGTGGCCGCTTGCGTGCAACGAAGCTTCATCTTGCTTCCGTCCCTAGAACTGGTCGCATAACTTCGAACGGTCAATCCTCAGGGGCTTCCCTCGACTTGCGCGGCGGGGACACCCAGAGAGGGTTTCCCCGCGCCCGCCTACGCTCTGTGAGCTTCGGCGGGCAGGCCCCTTCCGAGGTTGCGCTGCGCGCAGCTTTTTGTTCGGCACGGCTTCCCTCGACAGGCTCGGGATCTCCGCTTTGCTCCGAGAAGCCGTGCCCTTCCAAAACAGAGGAGGCGCCCCGCGCGGCATCTATTTCGGCGGGGCGCTTCGCGTCCCGGGCTTCCCGAGTGCGTCGGGATCTTCGCTCGTCCCGACTTCGTCGGGGCTCGCTCTGAGAAGCCGGGGCCTTCCAGCCCCGCCCTTCCGTCTTCGTGCTTTCGTGTCTTTGTGGCATCAGTTTGTAGTCATTCCCACCCACCCAGCGTGCTGGCGGCCACGGGTGCCTGCCGGCGGTACCCCGAACCACGCAATCCCGCTTGTCGGCGGGCCTAAAGGCCCACCCTTCCAAAGGCGTCGCAGGTTGTCAGGCACCAACATCCATTCTACTCCTCAGCGAATGCCAATCTGCTGCAGGCGGACGCTGTCAGGGAAGAAGAAGATGAGGATGAGGCAGATGCAGAGGACGAAGACCGGCACCAGGGTGAGGAAGAGGCTCAGCCGCTCGAAGCGGAGGTGCATGAAGTAGGCCATGATGAGCGCCGCCTTGATGACGGAGAGGCCGAGCAGGAGGGTGAGCATGAGGACGGGCGCGAGGTGGATGTAGGCCAGATAGACCTCAACGCCCGTCAGGGCCAGCAGCCAGCCCCAGACCCAGATGTAGAGCCGCGTGGTGCCGGCGTGTGCCTGTTCGTTCATGTGCGCTCCTCAATAGGATGGTGAAAAAGTCATCAACACATTGACCTCAGAGGCTTCCCTCGACACGTTCGGCGGGGACACCCAGAGAGGGTTTCCCCCCACCCCTTCCGAGGTTGCGCTGCGCGCAGCTTTTTTCTTTCGGCACGGCTGAAGCCGTGCCCTGACGAAGGGCAGGGACGAAGCGTTACTGTATTGTGCAAGCATCATTTAGTAGCGGACCGACATCAGGTAGACCAGCGGGAAGATGAACATCCACACCAGGTCGACGAAGTGCCAGTAGAGCCCGCTGACCTCCACATCTTCGGATTCAAACTTCTTCAGCCCGAAGCCCAGGGCGATCGTGCCCAGATAAATCACACCCACGCTGACGTGCAGCATGTGCAGGCCGGTGAGGCCGAAGAAGGTGCTGCCGAAAATCTGCGGGGCCTGGGGCCAGACTGTCACCCATTCCGCCGGCAGGCGGTTGGTGCGCAGCCCCTCCTCGATCAGATGGAACCACTCGGTCAGGTGGAGCCCGACGAAGAGGGTGCCGAAGAGCATAGTCATCAGCAGCCAGAAAACGGTTTTGCGGTGCTGGTGGCGGTGGGCGGCGGAGACGGCCATGACCATGGTCAAGCTGCTGGAGAGCAGACAGAAGGTCATCAAGGTGGAGAAGATGATGGCGGGGTTGAAGGGGAACGGCGTCGGCCACTGGGGGCTGGCGACGCGCAGGTAGCTGTAGGCGATGATGACGGCGGAGAAGGTGAGCGCGTCGGAGATGATGAAGAGCCACATGCCGAGCTTCTTCGAGCCCATGGCGTAGGGGCGCACGCCGCCCGCCCAGCGCGATTCGAGAACCATTTCTGTGTGTGCGTCCATCCGTTATCGTCCCCACCAGAGAAGTAAGAGCAGAAAAACCCAGAGGCCGCTCAAGAAGTGCCAGTAGATCGAGGTGGCCGTGACGGCGGTGCGCTCGACCGGCCAGGGGGCGGCGCGCCGGCGGCGGGTGGCGACGTAGAGGAGCGCCACGATCCCGCCCAGCAGGTGCAGGCCGTGCACCCCGGTCAACACGTAGAAGAAGGAGCTGCTGGGGTTGGTGGCCAGATAGACCCCGGCGGCGCGCAACTGCGCCCAGGCCATCCATTGCCCGGCGAGAAAGAGAACCCCCAGCGCCGTGGTAACATTCCACCAGCGGTGGTAGGCGAGCGGGCGGCCGGCGGCGAGGGCCCGGTGGGCTGTTTCAAGCGTGAGGCTGCTCGCCAGCAGCGCGGCGGTGTTCCACCACAGGAGCGGGGGCAGGTCGAAGGGGACCCAGTCGGTTGAGAGGCCGCGGCGGACGATGAGGGCGCTGGTGAGCGCCATAAAGAACATCAGGATGGAGGCGAGCGCCAGCCAGATGCCGGTGACGTAGACCTGCGGGACGGCGGGCGTTGGGCGGCGGCCGCCGAAGTCGCCAGCGCCGCCAGAGTCGCGCGGCGGTCTGCCCGCGTCGATCAGTTCCAGTTCTTCAACGGCTGTTTTGCCTGCCATGGAGGCTCTCAACTACACCTGCGGGCAGCGGGGACACCCAGGGAGGGTTTCCCCGCACCTCTTCCAAGGTTGCGCTGGGCGCGGCTTTTTTTCGGCACGGCTGAAGCCGTGCCCTGACGAAAACCAAAAGCAGATTCCTCGCTGCCACGGCGGGCAAGGGCTCGGAATGACAAGTTGTTCGCCGAGCCCCCAGGCACCGGCCTGGGGGAGGCCCAGTTACCCGGTGGCTGGTGCCACCGGGCTCGGCGGAGTGTTGTTGACGCGTTCTGCTGCATTAGTCGTCGGCTCCGGCGTGGCGGGCGGGCTCGGCCTCGGGGAGGTGCTGGGGGACGAAGTCCTGCGGGGCACCGGGGACGGCGTACTCATAGGGGCCGCGGTAGACGCTGGGGTAGTGGCCGGCGAAGTTGTCGTGGGGCGGCGGAGAAGGCACGGTCCACTCGAGCGTGGTCGCTTCCCAGGGGTTGATTCCTACCTTCTTCCCCTTCCACAGGCTCCAGACCAGGTTGAGGACGAAGAGCACTTGCGCGGCGATGGTGACGAAGGCCGCGATGCTCATAAAAGTGTGCACCGGGTCGAGCGCGGCCAGGAACTTCACCGCCGTGGTGTCCGGGTAGCGCCGCGGGTGGCCCGCCAGCCCGATGTAGTGCATGGGCATGAAGATGGCGTAGACGCCGATGAAGGTCAGCCAGAAGTGCAGCCTGCCCAGCCCCTCGTGCATCGCTCGCCCGAACATCTTGGGGAACCAGAAGTAGGTGCCGGCGAACATTCCGAAAATCGCTGCCACGCCCATGATGATGTGGAAGTGCGCCACCACGAAGTAGGTGTCGTGTAGGTAGATGTCCACAGTTGGCTGCGCCAGGAAGATCCCGCTCAGGCCGCCGGTGACGAAGAGCGAAACGAAGCCGAGGGCAAACAGCATCGGCGGCGCGAAGCGGATGCGCGCGCCCCACAGCGTTCCGATCCAGTTGAAAGTCTTGATGGCCGAGGGCACCCCGATCGACATGGTGAGGAGCGAGAAGGCGATGGCGCTGTAGGGGCTCATCCCGCTCATAAACATGTGGTGGCCCCAGACGCCCAGGCCGAGCATCGCAATCGCCAAGATGGCGAAGACCATCGCCCGGTAGCCAAAGATGGGCTTGCGGGCAAAGGTGGAGAGCACGTGCGAGACAATCCCCATCCCCGGCAGGATGGCGATGTAGACCTCGGGGTGGCCGAAGAACCAGAACAGGTGCTGCCAGAGGAGGGGGGAGCCGCCTTTGTGGTCAATCAGGCGGTCGCTGACGATCAAACCGCCGGGGATAAAGAAGCTAGTGCCGGCGTGACGGTCGAGCAGGAGCAGGATGCCGGCGGCCAGGAGGACGGCGAAGCCGAGCAGCATGAGGATGGCGGTGACGAACCAGGCCCAGACGGTGAGCGGCATGCGGAAGAGCAACATGCCGCGGGTGCGGAGGTCGAGCGTGGTGGTGATGAAGTTCAGCGAGCCCATCAAGGAGGCACCGCAGAAGATGGCGATGCTCACCACCCAGAGCGTCTGTCCGGCGCCTAGGCCGGGCCCAGCCACCTCGCCCAGCGCGCTCAGCGGCACGTAGGCGGTCCAGCCGCTGGTGGGCGCGCCGCCGCTGACGAAGAAGGCGGCCAGCATGACGGCGAAGGAGGCGAAGGTGAACCAGAACGACAGCATGTTGAGGACGGGGAAGGCCATGTCAGCCGCCCCGATTTGAATGGGCAGGAAGAAATTCCCGAAGCCACTCTGGGGGGCGGTGGTGAGGACGAAAAAGACCATGATGGTGCCGTGCATGGTCATCAGGGCCAGGTACTGCTCCGGGGTCATCAGGCCGAAGAAGGGGATTTCGAGCGAGGGCCACGCGAGGTGGAGACGCATGAGCAGGGAGAGGAACATGCCGACGAAGACGGCGACCAGGGCGAGTAGGATGTACTGGATGCCGATGATTTTGTGGTCGGTGCTGAAGATGTACTTGCGGATAAAGCCGCGGGGCGCCTCGTGGACGTGCACGTGCGCCGCGGCGTGGGCTTCACTGGCCATTCAGTCTTCCCTCCTCGAGCTATTCCGACTCCGGTTCGGGTTCCGCGCCGGTGAGCGCCGCCATGTAGGCGGCCTGCTCGCCGAGCCACTTCTCAAAGTCGTCGGGCGGCACGACCATCAAATCGGCGCGCATCTGGTGGTGGCCCAGGCCGCAGAGCTCGGCGCAGACCACCTCGTAGGTCCCCGCCTTCTCGGCGGTGAAATTCATCCGGATGAGCAGGCCGGGGACGGCGTCCTGCTTGAAGCGCAGCTCGCGGACGAAGAAGCTGTGGGTGACGTCGAGGGTGCGCAGCGTCACGTTGACCCTCTGGTTCACGGGCACGGCCAGGGTGGCGGTGATGATGTCGTCCTTGGCGGCGGGGTCGTCAAAGTCCACGCCCATGTAGTTGCCCGCCAAGTCGTTGACCAGCTCGGGCGCGGTGCGGCCGAACTGCCCGTCCGGCCCCGGGTAGCGGAAGTACCACTTGAACTGCTTGCCCCAGATTTCGACCGGCATGCCTTCGGCGGCGGGGCCCAGGGAGTGGTAGTCGCGCCAGGCGGCTTCGGCGGCGATGCCGAGGCCGACGAAGAGAATGGCGGTCAACGCGATCCAGATGACCTCCAGGCCGGTGTGCCCGTGGCTGTAGTGGGCGCGGCCGCCGCGGTCGCGGTAGCGCAGGATGGTGTAAGCGAGTCCGAGTTGCGCCAGCACGAACACAATGCCGGTGATGATGAGGGTGTAGTCGAATTGGCGATCGATGCTGGCGCCCAGCGCCGTCACCGGCTCGGGGAACCACCAGATGCGCCGGGCAAAGATGTAAACCGTGGAGCCGATCAGCCCCAGCAGCACCACTGCAAAGAGGGCTGGCCCCAGGAAGGACGCACCACCGGATTGCCTGTTCTCCATTTCCCTGCCCACCTACCAGATTAGCAAAATTTACACAACTTAGGGGACTGCCCAACGAGCACGGGTGCTAGAGTCCTGCGCCGAACTAGAATGGGAAGGGGAGTCTACCTTTCTGCTCCCGCGGATGTCAATTGCCTCTCGTGGCCGGTGGGTAGTGACGCGCTGCCTGTGTTCCGCGACCTGCGAGCCGGTGACCGGTGGGCGCGGGGCCACCGGGGGAAGGGTTGACGCCCGCGCTGGCACCGACACGGCGTGTCGGGGCGGCTACACGGCGTGTCGGAGGGGGTCTAGGAGGGGTCGGGGACTAGTTCGCCGAGGCGTTTCGCACGCGGTTTGGGCAGCCAGAGTTTAGCCCTGCCGCTCGGGTCAGCGGCGCGCTATCGGCTGGCGGCGTAGTAGCCGCGGCGCGCCTGCACCTGCAGCCCGTGACGGTCCACCTTCACTTCCACCTTGCGGAAGCCGCCGTCCCGCCTCCGGTTGGTGGGCTGGTAGCCGATCCAGTACTGGTTGCGCAGCTCAGCGGAAATCTGGTCGAAGGCCTGTTCGAGCTTGCTGGCGCTGCTGGTGAAGACCGGTTTGCCGCCCGTCTCCGCCGCCAGCTTGCGCAGCACGGCGTCTCCTTCGGAGGGACGCTTGGCCAGCCGCCAGTAGAAGCCCGGGTCGGCCACGCGCACGGGATAGATGATGACGTCGGCGCGCTGCGCCGCTCGCACCACCTGTTCCTGGGTGGCCGCACTGCCGGCATCGACGCCGTCGCTGATGAGGATGATGGCTTTGCGGCCTTCCTTGCCGTCCAGGTTCTCGTGGATGACTTGGTAGAGCGCATCGTAGAGGCGCGTGCCGCCGAGGCGGGGGTCGCGGTTCGACTCCGGCGCCGGCTCGGGGTAGATGCGGGCCCGCTCCACCCCCTGGCGCAGCCGCGCCCGCTCGGCGGTGAAGCTTTGGAGGACATTCACGTGGAGGTCAAAGCTCATCAGCAGCGCCCGGTCTACGGGGCGCAGGATCTGTTCGAGGAAGCTCACCGTGGCGTCCTTTTCGACGCTCAGCACCTCGCGTTGGCTGATGCTGGTGTCGAGCAGCAAGGCCAACAGCAGCGGCCGGTCGGTCTGCCGGGAGAAGTAGCGTATCCGCTGGGGCCGCTCATCCTCGAACACTTCGAAGTCGCCGCCTTCGAGGTTGGTGACGAGCCGTCCGTTTTTGTCCTTCACGGTGCAGTAGATGTCCACCACCACCACCTCCACCCGCAGCGGCTCGACCGTGGCGGGCGGAGGCGATTCGCTGCGGAGCCAGAGGCTGGAGGCGGAGACAACAAGCAGTAGGGCGGCTGCCAGCCACCGCGGCTTGCCTCGCGCACCTGTGTTCATTGCCGGCGCGACCCTTCGCCTCTTCTGGTTGAGTTTCCCCGCCAGGCACGTGGTTGTCAAATGAAAGTAAAACCCACTTCTTGTCGGCGTGTTGCTGGGCTTCCTGCAGAACTTCGCTTTACCGGCGAGGCCGCGGCTCAGACGCCCCAACCGTAGGAGTCAAGCTGCTCGACCAACTGCCGGAGCTCTTGGCGCAGGCGGGCGACAAACTCAGTGCAGCCCACGACGATGTTCCCCGGCTCGGCAATGTCGGGGGTGCGATAGCCGCGGGCCAGCACCTGATCGAGGGCGGCTTCGATCCAGCGCGCTTCGGTTTCGAGGTGAAACGCTTCGCGCAGCAGCAGGCTGGCCGAGAGGAGCGCGCCGATGGGGCAGGCCAGGTCGCGCCCGGCTAGTTGTGGGGCGGAGCCGTGGATGGGTTCAAAGAGCGGAGTGCCACGGCCGCAGCTCATCGAGGGAATCAGCCCAATCGAGCCCACCAGGCCGGCGGCGAGGTCGCTCAGGATGTCGCCGAACAGATTCGAGGTCACGATGACGTCGAACTGCTGCGGGTCCACCACCAGTTGCAAGGCGGCGTTGTCCACATACAAATGTTGCAGCGCCACCTGGGGGTAATCGGCGGCAAGCCGAGATACCGTCGTACGCCACAGGACAGAACTGGCTAGCACGTTGGCCTTGTCCACCGAACTCAAGCGCCGGGCGCGAGCCGCCGCTCGTTCAAAGGCGAAGCGCGCCACGCGCTCGACTTCCGGCGTGCTGTAGCCCTCCACATCGTAGGCGCGCTCCGCCCCGTTGGTCCGTTCCGTGCCGTGCGCGCCGAAATAAATCCCGCCGGCCAGTTCGCGCACAATTTCGAAGTTCACCTTGCGGATTCGACGCGGCTCGAGGGGCGAGACGCTGCGCAGCGACTCACGGAGCAAAATCGGCCGCAGGTTGATATAGAGTTCGAGTTCTTTCCGCAGCCGGAGCAGCCCGCTCTCGGGTCGCCGGTCGAGCGGCAAGTCGTCCCAGCGCGGCCCGCCCACGGCGCCCAGCAGAATGGCGTCGGCCTCGCGGCAGGCCTCGAGCGTGTCCGGAGGCAGTGGAGTGCCGCAACAGTCAAGGGCCGTTCCGCCGATAGGGAACTCCGCGAGCGAAAACTCATGTCCGAACTCGGCGGCGCAGTCCCCCAGCACGGCAGCGGCCGCCGAAATCACTTCCGGGCCGATGCCGTCACCGGGCAGCAGAACGATGGTCCTTTTCATCTGCAGTCTCCGGGCGCCCGCTCAGGAAACCGCCACACTCTGGGCCGCGGGAACAGCGGCCCGGCGGCGGCGGAGCACTTTGTGCAGCGTGGTAAGCAGCTGGTGGTTGGTGATTTTCTTGGTAGCGTCGGCGAGCGCGATCACCTCACGGTAGCACTCGGCCAGCTCGACGTCGCTCAATTCGTACCCCAGCTCTTTGAGCCGTGCCCGCAGCGCGTTCCGGCCCGAGTGCTTGCCCAGAACCAACTGCCGGCCCGGCACCCCCACCGCTTCGGGCGGAATAATCTCATAGGTCAGCGGGTTCTTGATGATGCCGTCTTGGTGGATGCCGGCCTCGTGCGCGAAGGCGTTGGCGCCCACCACCGCTTTGTTCGGCGGGACGGCCACGCCGGTAATCTCCGAGAGCAACCGGCTGGTGGCGTAGATCTGGTTGAGGCGAATGTTGGTGTTGACGCCGAAGCTCGCCTGGCGAACGGCCAGGGCCACCACGATTTCTTCCAGCGAGGCGTTCCCGGCTCGCTCCCCGATGCCGTTGATGGTGCACTCCACCTGGCGCGCCCCGGCCCGCACCGCCGCCAGCGAGTTGGCCACCGCAAGGCCGAGGTCGTCGTGGCAGTGCGCGCTCAAGGTAAGGCCGTCGGCGTTTCCCAACCGCTGGCGCACCCGCCGGAACAGCTCGCCGTACTCCTCCGGGACGCTGTAGCCGGTCGTGTCCGGGATGTTGAGGATGCTGGCGCCGGCCTCGGCGGCGGCGGACATCACCGCGCACAGGAAGTCCGCCTCGGTGCGGCTGGCGTCTTCGGCGGAAAACTCCACCTCGGGGCAGCGCGCGCGCCCGTAACTCACCATGCTCACGATGGCCTCCAGGGCTTCGCTCCGCGACATCCGCAGCTTGTAGTGCAGGTGCAGGTCGGAGGTGGCCAGGAAGATGTGCAGCCGGGGCTGGGCGGCCGGCTCGAGGGCTCGCAAAGCGGCCTCGACGTCCACCAGCTTGGCCCGCGCCAGCGCGGCCACGCGGCAGCGGCGCACGTCGCGGGCCACCGCCCGCACCCCTTCCAGGTCGCCCGGCGAGGCGATGGGGAAGCCGGCCTCGATGATATCTACCCCTAACTCTTCGAGCTGTCGCGCCAGCCGCCGCTTCTCCTGGCGGTTCATCGAGAAGCCGGGCGATTGCTCGCCGTCGCGCAAGGTGGTGTCGAAGATGTGCACCCTCTCCATCGGCGTCTCCTCTCGGGACGCCTACCCTAGCGGGAATCCCCCTAAAGTCAAATTTATATTTCTTTGGTATACAATAAGTATTGC
>JACPRL010000045.1 GCA_016189965.1 Acidobacteriota bacterium
GAGGAGGGCGGGGAAGCGGGGGTCGGAGCGGAGGCTCTCAAAGCGTTGGTCCACGTTGAGGAAGATGAGCCAGCCGTCGCGCTGCACGTAAGCCTCTTCGAGGCGGGCGAAGGCGCGGTCGGGGTCGCCCAGGGCGGCGAAGAGCGCCGCTAGCCAGTACGATTGAAGATATCTCTGCTGGGAGAGTGTCTCCAGGCGTTGGGCGAGTCGCAGCGCCTCCGCTTTCTTGCCAGACAGGGCGTAGGTGCGGCCGAGTTCGGCGAGCAAGATGGGCGCCTGGCTGAAGAGCGGCTCGAGCTGGCTCAGCTCTGCCTGGGCCTCTTGATACCTTCCCTGCGCGGTGTAAATGGCGGCGAGGTTCTGGCGTGCCGCCAGGAAGTTCGGTTCCAACTCCAGGGTGTGTTGATACTGTTCGAGGGCTTGCTGGAAGCGGCCGGCGTTGTGGAAGCGCCAGCCGAGATTGATGTTCGTGAGTGGCGAGAGCGGGTCGAGCTCGCGGGCGCGGCGGGCTTCGGCAATGGCCTCGTCATGGCGGCCCAGGACGGAGAGGAGAATGGAGTAGAAGGAATGGGCCATGGGGGAGTTGGGGCTGAGTTCGAGGGCGCGCCGGAAGCTGGTTTCGGCGCCGCTCCAATTCCAGTCATAGACCACCTGGATCCATCCTACCGAGAGATGGGCTTCGGCCAGGGTGTCATCGAGCTCGAGCGCTCGTTCGGCGGCGGCGCGGGCTTTGGGGTAGACGTCGCGAGGTGGGGAAACGCTGGCAAAGGCCATGGTGGTGTAAGCCTCGGCCAAGCCGGCGTAGGCGGGGGCGTAGGCGGGGTCGAGGGCGAGGGCGCGCTGGAAGTAGTCAAGACTTTTCGGTATGGCGTCGGGGGCAAACCGGCTGGCCCAGTAGCGGCCGCGCAGATAGGCTTCGTAGGCGTCGGGGTTGACGGGGCGGGAGACGGCCAGGCGCGACTGCTCCTGCGGCGTCAAGGTGATCTGAATCTGCTGGGAGACGGCGCGGGCGACGTCGCTTTGGAGGGCGAGGATGCTGCGGAGTTCGCGCTGGTAGCTGTCGGCCCACAGGTGCTGGTCGGTCGGCCCGTGGATGAGCTGCACGGTGATGCGGACTTGGTCGGCCTCGCGGAGGACGGAGCCCTCGAGGAGGGCGTCGACGTCGAGTTCGCGGGCAATCTGCGGGGCGGGCTTTTTCGCGCCTTTGTACTGCATGGCGGAGGTGCGGGAGATGACCTTGAGGGCACTGATTTTGGAGAGTTCAGCGGTGAGGGCGTCGGTCATGCCGTCGGCGAAGTAGTCCTGTTCGGGGTCACGGGAGAGGTTCTCGAGCGGGAGCACGGCGAGGGACTGAATCTTCGGCGGCGGGGTGCCGAAGAGTCGCTGGCGCAGGCCGCCCGGGTTGAGGGCGAGCAGCAGCGCAAGCACCGCGAGCAGGGCACCAAGTCCCACGGTGCCCCAGCGCAGGATTGCTTGCCGGCGGGAGACTGGAATCCCGGCGGCAGGTGCCGCCCGGCTCGGCGCGTAGGTGGGGACGGAGGGGGCGGCGAGGCGGCGGAGGTCGACCAGAAGTTCTTTGGCGGACTGGTAGCGGTTCTCGGGGTCTTTCTCCAGGCACTTCAGGATGATCCGCTCCAGCTCGGGCGAAAGGCTGGGCTGCAGGCGGGCGGGTGGTGGGGCGGGCTGGTGGAGGATGGCATCGGTGAGCGTGGTGGAGAGCTTCTCCTGAAAGGGGCGGTGGCCGGTGGCGAGCTCGTAGAGGACGCAGCCGGCGGCGTAGATGTCGGTGCGGGCGTCGACCGGCTCGCCGCGCAACTGTTCGGGGCTCATGTAGGGGAGGGTGCCGGCGACGCCGAGGTGCGACTCGGTGAGGCTGTCGGCGGTGACCGCCTCGTCGGGTGCGGGGCGCAAGAGCTTGGCGAGGCCGAAGTCGAGGATCTTCAGGCGGGCGTCGGGGGTGAGGCGGAGGTTGGAGGGTTTGAGGTCGCGGTGGACGACGTTCTGTTCGTGCGCCGCGGCCAGGCCGTCGGCCAACTGCTGGCCCAGCCGCGCCACTTCCTTTTCGGGCAGCGGGCCGGCGGCGAGCTTTTCGGCCAGGCTGGTGCCGGCGACGTACTCCATGACGAGGAAGTCGACGCCCTGCTGGGTGTCGAAGTCGTGCACGGTGGCGATGTTGGGGTGGTTGAGCTTGGAGAGGGCGAGGGCTTCCTTGCGGAAGCGCTTGCGGGCGGATTCGTCGGCGTCGCGCTCGAGGTGGAGGTCGCGGGCGCGGTAGACCTCGCCCATACCTCCGGCGCCGATGAGGGCAAGAATTTCGAAGTGGCCGAGTTTGGTGCCGGGGGTCAGCAAGAGATCCCTCGCTGCGCTCGGGATTTCGGCTGGCGGCTCAGACGCCGCCAAAGCGCCTCAACCTCGCCCATGCCACCGGCGCCGATTTTTTCGAGGAGGCGGTAGTGGGCGAGGGTCTGACCGATCATAGCTCAGGGGCGGGAGCGTTCGCGGAGGAGGGCGCGGAGCTCCGACATGAAGTCTTTGACGTCCTTGAAGTCGAGGTAGACGGAGGCGAAGCGGACGTAGGCGACTTTGTCGAGTTTGCGTAGACGGGTCATGATGTGCTCGCCGATTTCTCGCGAGCGCCGCTCTCGGTTGGGGGCGTCGGCAACGAACTGTTCGATTTCGTCCACCAGGGCTTCGAGCTTCTGCATGGGCACGGGGCGCTTCTCGCAGGCGCGCAGCAGCCCGGCCAGCACCTTGCTGCGGTCGAAGCGCTCGCGGCGGCCGTCCTTCTTGATGACCATGTAGGGGATTTCGTCAATGCGCTCGTAGGTGGTGTAGCGCCGGCCGCAGCGCGCGCACTGGCGGCGGCGGCGCACGGCGTCGCCGACGCGCGCCTCGCGCGAGTCCACCACCTTGTCTTCGAGATGGCTGCAGAAGGGGCACTTCATGGCGGCGCTCAGCCTACTACGCAGTCGAAAGCGAGGCAAGATACGCGGGCGCGGCTCGCCAGCAGCGACCAGCGAAAAGCCAAAAGCGAAAAGCCAAAAGCGAAAAGCCAAACGCGGATCCCTCACCGCCAAGGCGCGCAAGGGTTCGGGATGACAGAACCGGTGTACGCTCCC
>JACPRL010000003.1 GCA_016189965.1 Acidobacteriota bacterium
AATCTGGGGCGGGGCCGGCGGCCCGCCGGGCTACGCCATCGTCAAGCTCTACTCCGACGGCACGGCCACGGTCTTCTCCGGCTGCCAGGACATCGGCACGGCCACGCGGACCTCGATGTTGCAGGTGGCGGCGGAAGAGCTTGGCCTAGCGCCCGAGAAAGTCAGCATCGTGATGGGCGACACGCAGGGCACGCCCTACGGCTTCGTCAGCGGCGGAAGCCGAACCACACCCAGCCAGGCGCCGGCGGTGCGCATGGCGGCCGCGGAGGTCAAGCGGCAGTTGCTCGAGCTGGCCGCAAAGCAGATGAACCTGCCGGCCAGCCGTCTCAACGCCCGCGACAGCTACGTCTACGACACGGAAGACCGCGCGACCCGCAAGCCCATCGCCGAGGTGGCCGCGGCCCTGCAATTCGGCTTCGGCACCGGCGACCGCGAGCACAACATGCTCATCGGCAAGGGCTGGCGCGGGCCCAACCCCGACGACGTCAGCGTCAACAGTTGGGGCGCGCAGTTCGCCGAGGTCGAAGTGGACACTGACACGGGCGAGGTCCGCGTGCTGCGCGTCGTGGCGGCGCACGAGGTCGGCCGCGTCATCAACCCGCTCACCGCCACCAGCCAGATTGAAGGCGGGGTCATCCAAGGCCTCGGCTTCGCCCTGCACGAGGAGCGCGTGCTCAACAACGCCAGCGGCCGCATCGTCAACGCCAACCTGCACGACTTCAAGATTCCCACCGCACTCGATGTCCCGGAGATCGAGAGCGTGTTGATTGATCTGCCCGACGAGCGCGCCAACAGCGTCGGGGTCAAGGGCCTCGGCGAGCCGCCCATCATCCCCACCGCCGGCGCCATCGCCAACGCAGTCGCTGACGCCATCGGCGTGCGCCTCTTCGAGGCCCCCATGACGCCCCAACGCGTCCTGGAAGCGCTGGAGCTAGGAGGCCGCCGTGCGTAACTTCGAATACATTGACGCCGCCACCACCGACCGCGCCGTCCGCCTGCTCGGCCGACAGCGCGACCGCGTCAGGCTCATCGCCGGCGGCACCGACCTGCTGGACGAGCTCAAGGAAGGGCTGCTCGCTCCCGAGCGCCTCATCAACCTCAAGGCCAACACCCGCCTGCGCTACGTGCGCTACAGCGCCGCCGAGGGGCTGCGGCTGGGCGCGCTCGCCACCCTGACGCAGGCCGAAACCGACGGCAACGTCCGGCTGCACTACCCGCTGCTGGTCGCGGCGCTGCGGACCATCGCCTCGCCGCAAATCCGCAACGTCGCCACCGTGGGCGGCAACCTCTGCCAGCGGCCGCGCTGCTGGTACTACCGCAGCCAGCCGCTGCACTGCGCCCGCAAGGGAGGGCCGTTCTGCTACGCCATCGCGGGCGAAAACACCTACCACGCCATTCTGGGCGGCCACCAGTGCTTCATCGTTCACCCGTCCGACCTGGCTCCGGCCCTCATCGCCCTCGATGCCAAGATCACCTATCTCGGAACCAAAGAGCGCAAGACCATCCCGCTGGAAGAATTCTTTATCGGTCCGGACAAGGACATCACCCGCGAGAACATCCTCGAGCAGAATGAAGTGGTCGAAGAAGTGCACGTGCCGCCCCCCGCACCGGGCCTGCGCGGCGTCTATCTGAAAGTCCGCGACCGCCAGAGCTGGGACTTCGCCACGGCGAGCGTGGCCGCGGCGCTTGAAATGGAAGGTGACCTCTGTCGCCGCGCCCGCATCGTATTGGGCGCAGTGGCGCCCAAACCGTGGCCCGTCCCCGCCGCTGACCAGGTTCTCAGCGGCGCCCGCGTCACGCCGGCGCTCGCCCAGCAGGCTGCCGAGGCGGCGTTGCGCGGCGCGCGGCCGATGTCGCAAAACGCCTACAAGGTGCCGCTGGCCCGCAACCTCGTCCGCCGCGCTATCCTGGAAGCCGCCGGCCAGGCGGCGTGAAGGAGAGTGGTAGCGCAGGTTCCCGAGCGAAGCCCGAGGCCAGTCGGGCGAGCCGACGGTACCTGCGGCATTGGCAAGGAGCAACCACGTGCACACCATCGAGAAAGTCAACCTGAACGAGAAGTTCGCCCGCTTCTGCGAGCACTGGAGCCCGAAAATTGTCGGCCAGGTGAACGATTTCTACGTTAAGCTGGTCAAGCTTCAGGGCGAATTCATCTGGCACCGGCATGAGGCGGAGGACGAACTCTTCCTGGTCGTGAAAGGCAGCCTGCTCATCAAGCTGCGCGACGGGGAGATTCGGCTCGGCAAGGGCGAGTTCGTCGTCATCCCGCGCGGGGTCGAGCACTTGCCGGTGGCCGAGGAGGAAGTGCACGTGGTGCTCATCGAGCCAGCCTCCACGCTCAACACCGGCAACGTGCGCAACGAGCGCACCCTGGCCGAACTGGAACGGATTTAGCCCGACGTTCAATCCCAACCAGGAGAAGAAGCATGGCAGACAAAGTAAAAGCAGTGCCGAAGGGCTTCCGCACCGTGAACGCCTACCTCGCCGTGGACGGCGGCGCGCGCGCCCTAGAGTTCTACAAGAAGGCCTTCAACGCCAAGGAACTCATGCGCATGATGTGGCCGGACGGACAGAAGGTCGCGCACGCCGAAGTCAAAATCGGCAACACCATCGTGATGATCTCGGACGAAAGCCCGGAGCGCGGCGTCCGCTCCCCCAACTCCCTCGGCGGCACCGGCCTGCGCCTCGTCCTCTACGTCCGCAACTGCGACCGCGTCTTCAAGCGCGCCCTCAAGGCCGGCGCCACCTCCCTGATGGAGCCCGCCGACATGTTCTGGGGCGACCGCTGGTCGGAGGTGCAGGACCCGTTCGGCCACCGCTGGAACATCGCCACCCACAAGGAAGACGTCGGTCCGGAAGAGCTGGACCGCCGCGCGCAGGAGTTCTTCGCCCAGATGGGCCAGCAGCAAAAGTAGCGACAAGCGACTCGCGACTAGCGACGGGCGAACCCGTCGTTCTCTTTGCCTTTCTCTGTGCCCTCTGTGTCCTCTGTGGTAAGTTTTTTCAAGGGTCGCGGGCTTGCCCTGAGTCCCGCAAAGCGAGATGAAGGCTCGCGAACCACGGGTCACGCTAATGGAGCGCATCGCCGGCATCATCCTCGCCGCTGGGAAATCCTCGCGCATGGGCGAGGACAAGGCGCTGCTCCACTGGGCCGGCCGCACCTTCCTCGAACACCTGCTCACGGCCCTGAAAAACTCCCAGGTCGGCCTGGTGCGCGTGGTGCTGGGGCCGAACGCGGAGGAAGTCGAGCGCCGCATCGAGTTCGGCACCGCCGAAGTGGTCATCAACCGCGACTGGGAGAAGGGCCAGCTCTCCTCGCTCCTCGTCGCTCTGGATAGCTTGCCGCGCGGCATGGTCGAGGCGGCCGTCGTCTGCCTGGTCGACCACCCCTGCGTCTCCAGCCGTCTCATTCAGACGCTCATCGAAAAGTTCCGCGAAACCGGCAAGGCCATCGTCATGCCCACCTACCGCGGCCGGCGCGGCCACCCGGTGCTGTTCGCCGCCGCTCTCTTCGACGAACTGCGCGCCGCGCCCCTCGACGTCGGTGCCCGCCACGTCGTCCTCCAGCACCCCGACGACATCCTCGAAGTGCCGACCGAGGAGGAAGGCGTGGTGCTCAACGTCAACGACCCCGCCGCCTACGAAAAGGTTTTGCAAATCTCCCCGCCCGGCTAGAATGGCAACAATGAATGTGGCACAGCGGCAGGAGCCGCTGGGCTGAACGCAGAAGGGAATGAGACGAATGGCGTGGATGAAAGAAGCGCTGCTGGCGCTGCCGCGCGTGGCTTTGCTGATTCCCAAGCTGGCCGCCGACGAGCGCGTGCCCGTCCGCGTCAAGCTGGTGCTGGCAGGACTCGCCGTCTACCTCGCCTCGCCCTGGGACATCGTTCCAGACTTCATTCCCGTCCTCGGCCAACTCGACGACGCTGTCGCCGTGCTGCTGCTGCTTGACGGCATCCTCAACCAGGTGGACGACCGCATCCTGCTCCAACATTGGACGGGCGAAGTCCGCACCCTGCGCCGCCTGCAGTGGCTGTCCCGACTTGTGTCGGGATGGGTTCCCGCCCGCCTGCGGGCCCTCCTCTTCGGACGCGCCGTCGAAGCCGGTGAGCACCGCCTCCGCCAGGAGCCAACTGCCCGCGCCTCGAGCTGATTTCGAGCTTGCCGCAGCAAGGCTCTTGCGCCTTTCCCGGATTCATCGCAGAATAGGCGCCCCTGAACCGCGATGACCGCCAAAAAGGAGAACACGAAGCGCTTCCTGGTGACGGTGGTCGGCACCGACCACTGGAACCCGGAGTTTCGCGGCTGGATTGAACGCCCCGCCGGCACCACCGCCGACCAGGTGCTGGCCGAGTACCGCAAGAAGTATCCACCGCCCTGGCAGGTCGTGGTCATGCCCGAGCGGGAAAAAACCTCCGGCATGGGCTAGCCTGCTACAAGCAGGTTCCTCGACTTCGTCCAGCCCTTTCGTGGAAAGGGCTGCGGTCCGCTCGGAATGACCCAATGAAAGAGCAGATCGTCGCCGTGGGGTCGCGCCTTCTCGGAACGAAGTGGAGACCCTGAGCTTGCCGAAGGGAGGCGCGACATCGAGCCTGCCCAAGAGACAAAGGAGCTTCAGCCCCCTGGGTCAATCTCTTTCACCAGCGCGCGCAGGGTGTCGGCGGCGAGTTGCACTGCGTGACGGCTGGCCGGCGGCAGTCCGCCCAACTCCTGCACCAGGCGCCGCTCGGTAATCTCGGCCAACTCCTCGACGCGGCGGCTTTGCATCAGCTCGGTGAGCAGCGAGCCCGCCGCCATCGCTGGCACGCAGCCCGAGCACTTGAAGCGCACGGCGGCGATGCGACCGTCCTCGACCCGCACCGCCAGCCGCAGCACGTCGCCGCAGACCGGGTTGGTCAGCTCGACCCCCGCCGTGGCCTCGGGCAGCTCGCCCGCATTCCGCGGCTTCTGGAAGTGGTCAAGCACCTGCGCGCTGAACATCGATCCTTCCCATTTCCGTTCAGCCCAGCGGCTCCCTTGTCCCGAGCGAAGTCGAGGGGTGCCCCTGGGTTATTTCTGCCAAATACCCTTTGCGCCTTCTCTGCGCTTGTGCTCTAATACGCGCTTCAGGGCGTTAGACTAGCAAAGATGAAGATTCCGCGCACGTATCGCGACTTCAAGCCGTACTTGAAGAAGGTCTTCCGGCCGAAGAAGCTGGAGTCCGTCTTCCTCTTCGTCACTTCGCGCTGCAACTCTCTGTGCCGCACCTGCTTCTACTGGGACCAACTGAACAAGAACGAAGACTTGAGCTTCGAGGAAATCCACACGCTCTCGGAGACGGCGCCCGAATTCGGCAAGCTCTGGGTCTCCGGCGGCGAGCCCACCATGCGCGAAGACCTCGACGACATCGTCTGCACCTTCTACCGCAACAACCGCATTCACACGCTGAACCTCCCCACCAACGGCCTGCTGCCCGACAACCTCGACCGCATGGTCGGCCGCATCCTCAAGGACTGCCCCAACCTCACCATTGACCTCAACTTCTCCATCGACGGCCTGGCCAACACCCACGACACCATCCGCGGCGTCCCCAACAACTTCGTCAAAACCTTGGCCACCATGGAGCGCATCAAGGCCAACTACGCCGGCATCCGCCGCCTGCGCCGCAACGTCGTCACCGTCATCACCCGCGAGAACTACGACGAGCTGGTGCAACTGGGCCTCGAAATGCTCCGCCGCGACCTCTCCACCGGGCAGTACTTTGAAATCATCCGCGGCAACCCGATGGACCTGAGCCTGAAGAATATCAAGCGCGCCGAGCTGAAGGCGCTGCACGACAAGCTCTACGCCGTCCATGCCGCCCACGCCGACCGGCTGTTCGCCGACGTCGACCCCTCCTTCCGCTGGTTCCCCAAGATGTACTACCTGGGCACGCTGAAGTTCATCTTCGAAACCCACGAGCAGAACCTCGAGCGCCCGCAGCGCTGGGCCATGCCCTGCACCGCCGGCGTCACCACCATGGTGATTGACCACAACGGAGAGTTCCGCGCCTGCGAGCTCCGCCAGCCGCTCGGCCGCCTGCAGGACTACCAGTTCAACCTCAGCAAAGCCCTCTTCTCCGACGCCATGAAGGCTGAGGTCGCCGACATCCCCGTCGCCAACTGCTGGTGCACCCACTCCTGCTGGATTTCCGACTCGCTCAAGTTTTCCCCCAAAGTCCTGCTCTTCAAGATTCCCTGGACGTGGCTCAAGACGAAAATCCGCCGGCTGCCCGAGCTCAGCCTGGCCGACATCGAGAGGTTCCACGAACCGCTGCCGACCCAGCCGGCCGCCACCGCCGCGCCCACGGCCGGCTGCCAGCCTCCCTCCAACCTCGTCCAGCTCTAGCTAGCTAGTTTGTCATTCTGAGCGAAGCGAAGAATCCCTTGCAGACAGCACAGGCTGCCATCCCGAGCGGGCACAGGCGTCGGTCTTGTTGTTCAAGGGATGCTTCGCTGCGCTCAGCATGACAGCAATAACAGTTTCCTCAGTGGGGCAGACATTCTTGCCTGCCCTGTCGGAGCGCAGCGTAGACCCTGAGCCTAGTCGAAGGGAGCGAAGTCGAAGGGTCTGCCATCTTTCTCTGTGCCTCTGTGTCTCTGTGGCTACTTCTGGCACAATAGAAAACTGTGACCCCGCGCATCGTCTCGCTGGCGCCGAGCGCCACCTCGATCCTCGTCGCCTTGGGCGCGGCGAAGCACCTGGTCGGCGTCACCCGTTGGTGCAAAGACGTTGCGCCGGTCAATAACCTCCCGGCGCTCGGCGACTGCTGGCGCTGCAAACCCGACGACGTCGCCGCCCTCCGGCCCGACCTGGTCATCGGCTCGGTACCCTACCGAGCGGAAGTGGTGGACGGGCTGCTCCGCCGCGGCCTGACCTTCTTGGCTATGAACCCGCGCCAGCTCGAAGACGTGTTCTCCGACATTCTCATGCTCGGCCGGCTGCTGGGCCGCCCGCAACGCGCCGCCAATGTCGTCCGCCGGATGCGCGCCCGCATGAACCGCATCGCCCGCCGCGCCGCTCGCAACCGCCCGCGCCCCCGTGTCTATTGTGAGTCCTGGCCCAAGCCGCTCATGGTCTCACCCGCCTGGGTGGAAGAGATGGTCGAGCTGGCCGGCGGCCGCTTCGTCCCCGCTCCTGCATCGTCCTCCGAGCGCATCGTGAGTGAGCAAGCGGTTCTGCACGCGCGCCCGGACGTCGTCATCCTCGCCTGGGCCGCCTGCGGCCTGCGGGTGGACGTGGGCAAAGTGCTGCGCCGGCCCGGCTGGTCGAAGCTGCCCGCCGTGCGCCACTGCAGCGTCTACGTGGTCAGCGACGAAGCTCTGAATACGCCCGGCCCGCCGCTCGCGGAAGGCCTTGAATTGCTGGCGAAAATCATTCACCCTGAAGTCTTCGGTGTCCCCCGAGAGAAGAAGATTCGGCGAGTCACCAGTTAATAGTTATTAGTTGAACGGTCTTTCACCAGTCGCGAGTCGCCAGTCGCAATGGGCACGAGCGAAGAAATTCTCGGCCAAGTTGAGGCGCTGATCAAGCGCGCCGGCGCGGAGTGCCTCCAGGATATCTGCGCGATGCTCCAGCGCGAGCGCCCGCACTACAACTGGGTCGGCATCTACTTCCTCGAAGGCAGCGAGCTCGTGCTGGGCCCCTTCGTCGGCGCGCCCAGCCCGCACACACGCATCCCGATCGGCCGGGGCATCTGCGGCGCTGCGGTGCGCGAGCGCCAGACGGTGGTGGTGCCGGACGTGAACGCCGACCCGCGCTACCTGGCCTGCAGCCTCGAAACGAAGTCGGAAATCGTCGTCCTCATCGAATTCGATGGGCGCATCCTGGGTGAGATTGATATTGACTCGCACAGCCCGAACGCCTTCGGCCCCGATGACCGCACCCTGCTCGAAGAAGTGGCCCGCCTCCTCGCGCCCCGGCTGGCAGAAAAAGCGAAAATAGAAAAGGGAAAATAGAAACCAGGAATGATTCCCAAGGGTGAGCTGGCGGCGCCGGAGTTCGGTCGGGTATGGATCAATTCGTCCGGGCTGACGCTGGCCGAGCTGCACGGGCGTGCGGTGCTGATCGATTTCTGGGACTACACCTGTGTGAACTGCCTGCGCACGCTGCCCTACGTCATCGAGTGGGACAAGCGCTATCGCGAGAAGGGGCTGACCATCATCGGCGTGCACGCGCCCGAGTTCAGCTTCGCGCGCCAGCCCGGGCTCGTGCGCCAGGCGGTGGCCGAGCTAGGCGTCACCTATCCCGTTGTGCTCGACAATAACTACGAAATCTGGCGCAACTTCCAGAACCGCTTCTGGCCAGCCAAGTACCTGATTGACCGCGAGGGCTTCGTGCGCTTCCTGCACTTCGGCGAAGGCCGCTACGCCGAGGCCGAGGCCGCCATCCAGGAACTGCTGCGGGAGATCAACCCCGCGATCGAGTTGCCCGGGCTCCTGCCGCCCCTGCGGGACACCGATGTGCCCGGCGCTGCCTGCTATCCCACCACCCCGGAGCTCTACCTCGGCTACGCCCGCGGACAGCTGGGCAACCGCGAAGGCTTCCAGCGCGACCAGGCCGCCGACTACAAGCTGCCCCAGGAGCCGCCGAACGACGTCCCCTCGCTCGCCGGCCCCTGGACCGCGCAGGCGGAATTCCTGGAAACGGCGGTGGGCGACTCCGAGCCGGCCTCGCGGCTCGTGCTGCCCTACTTGGGGAAAGAGGTCAACCTGGTAATGGCACCGGTGGCGAACGCTCGCGACGGCGCTGAGTTCCTGGTGCGGCTGCGGCAGGATGGCGCCCCGCTCGAGCCGGCCGACGCCGGCGCCGACGTCGAGTTCACCCCTGAGGGTGAAAGCATCGTGCGGGTGCGCGCGGCGAAGATGTATCGCTTGGTCGCGAACACTACCTTCGGCAACCGCCGCCTGGAACTGGAGACGGCGCAGGCCGGCCTCGGCCTCTTCGCCTTCACCTTCACCACCTGCACGGCGGAATAGCCCGCGCGAACCAATTTCGTTTGCCTTCTCTGGGCCTGGGCTTTAGAATAAGCCCCAGTAGTCTCCTTCCATTGCGGGTAGGGAGGAACCGGATGAGGGCAAGGAGGAACAAGTGTCTGCCCGTAATCAGTCCGCGACCCGCAGCGTAGCTCGCAAATCCCGCCAGGAAAAATCCGAAGCCGCCGGCCCCTTGAGCCGCCGCGACTTCCTCGGCAGTCTCAGCGGGCTGGCCGCCACCGCCTGGGCGGCCTCGGCCGTCGTGCTGGAGCCGGCGACCGGAAGCAGCCGCAGCCAACTGCAGGCCATGGAACTAGGGCCGCTCGACCCGGTGCAGCGTGCCGACCGCGCCTTCCAGATTCGCGTGGACGTCGCGCAAGCCGAGCGCAATGTCCCCATTCCCGCCCATCCGTCGAACGGCGACGAAGACCTCTTCCCCAACAAGATCGGCAACTACTCGAAGGGTCTGCCGCACAACCACCTGGGCGAAGTGGACGTCAACTCCTACAACGCCCTGCTCTTCGCGCTCTCGAACGGCCGCCACGAAGATTTTGAGAATATCCCGATGGGCTGCTCCGACCCGGCCCGCCAGCGCCGGTTCGTAAACCCGCAGGCCGGCCTGGCCTTCGACCTCGAGGGCACGGACTCCCACCAACTCGCCATCCCGCCCGCGCCCGCCTTCACCAGCGCCTGGGCCGCCGGCGAAGCAGTCGAGCTCTACTGGATGGCCCACCTGCGCGACGTCGAGTTCACCGACTACAGCCGCAGCCCGCTCGCCGCCGCCGCGGCGGCCGAGCTCTCGCAGCTCTCCGACTTCCGCGGCCCGAAGCAGAGCGGCGTGGTCACACCGCAAACTCTCTTCCGCGACAACCTCCCCGGCACGCTCGCCGGTCCCTACCTCTCCCAGTTCCTGCTCAAGCCCACCCCCTTCGGGGCCGAGCAGGTCGAGCGCAAGATGCGCACGCTCCGCTCGGGCGTCGATTACCTGACCAGCTTCGCTGAGTGGCTCGACGCGCAGCGCGGCTGCACGCCCGCGCAGGCCGACCAGTTCGATCCGGTACGCCGCTACATCCGCAACGCCCGCGACCTAGCGCAGTGGGTCCACGTCGACGTCCTCTTCCAGGCTTACTTCAACGCAGCTCTCATCCTGGCCACACCCCCGGACAGCGGCGGCATCGGCGCTCCGCTCAACCCCGGCAACCCCTACCTGAACTCGCGAACCCAGGACGGCTTCGGGACCTTTGGCGGACCGTACATCATGACCCTGCTGGCGGAAGTGGCCACGCGAGCCCTCAAGGCCGTGTGGTACCAGAAGTGGTTCGTCCACCGCCGCCTGCGCCCCGAGGCGTTTGGCGGGCGGGTCCACCTGCGCGCCACCAATCAGGCGAACTACCCGCTCTACCCCGACATCCTCAACTCGCAGGCACTCTCGCGGACCTTCAGCCGCTTCGGGTCGGGGCTGCTTCCGCAGGCCTACCCGGAAGGCTCGCCGCTGCACCCCTCCTACGGCGCCGGGCACGCCACGGTCGCCGGCGCCTGCGTGACCATCCTGAAGGCCCTGTTCGATGGGAGCTTCCCCGTCCCTGATCCTGTGGTTCCCAACCCCGGCGGGCGGCAACTGGTTGCCTACCGCGGCGCCGATGCAAACAGCCTCAGCGTCGGCGGCGAGCTTAACAAGCTGGCCTCCAACGTGGCCACCGGGCGCAACATGGCCGGCATCCACTGGCGCACGGACGGCGTCGAGTCGCTGGGGCTGGGCGAGGCTGTCGCCCTCAGCGTCCTGCGCGACCAGCGCGACACTTATAACGAAGACTTCGCCGGCTTCACCTTCACCCGCTTCGACGGCACAACAATCACCGTGTGAGCTGGAGGGCTGGCCACGCAGCCCCGTCTTCGCCGGCGAGCGAGAATGATTTGACAGGAGCCACGCGCGCGGAGTACGCTTCCGCCTAGAGTGGAAGGGGGAGCCGCCCAACCCGACGGAGAATGAACCTCGAGACCTTCCAGGTCGTCCCCGCGCTGCCCGAGAAGCTCCAAGGGCTGCGCGACATGGCCTACAACCTGCTCTGGTCGTGGGACGAAGAGCTCCGCGTGCTCTTCCGCCGCCTCGACCCGCAACTCTGGGACCGCACCTACCAGAACCCGGTGCTGATGCTCGGCACCATCTCGCAGGAGCGCCTGAACGAAGTCCTCAGCGACGACAGCTTCATGACCTTCTACGAGCGCACCTACGAGCGCTTCCGCGGCTACCTGAAAGAAACCACCTGGTGGGAGAAGCGCTACCCGGAAAAGCCGCTCATTGGCTACTTTTCGGCCGAGTTCGGCGTTGCCGAATGCCTGCCCATCTACTCCGGCGGCCTAGGAGTGCTCTCCGGCGAGCATCTGAAGAGCGCCAGCGACCTTGGCGTGCCCCTGGTGGGCATCGGCCTGCTCTACCAGCAGGGTTACTTCCGCCAGTACCTCACCTCCGACGGCTGGCAACAGGAGTCCTACCCCACCAACGACTTCTACAACCTGCCGGTGCAGCCGGTGCGCGGGCCCGACGAGCGCCCCCTGCGCATCACGCTCCAGATGGCGGGGCGGCCTTTGCAGGTGCAGGTATGGAAAGCTGAGGTGGGCCGGCTGCCGCTCCTCCTGCTGGATACGAACCTGCCGGAAAACCCGCCCGACCTGCAAGACATCACCGACCAGCTCTACGGCGGCGACCACGAAACCCGCATCCGGCAAGAGGTCGTCCTGGGGATCGGCGGGCTGCGGGCTCTCGAGGCCCTGGGGATGCGGCCGACGGTCTGCCACATGAACGAAGGCCACTCGGCTTTCCTCTCCCTCGAGCGCATTCGGGTGCTGATGAAGGAAGGCCAGTTAGGCTTCCACGAGGCGCTGGAGGTGGCGCGCGCCGGAAACGTCTTCACCACCCACACGCCGGTGCCGGCGGGCTTCGACGTCTTCTCCCCGGAATTGATGGACAGGTATTTCGGCGACTACATTCGTGAACTGGGGATTTCGCGGGACGAATTCCTGGCCCTGGGCCGGGCCAACCCGGGCGATGCGCACGAGCCGTTCAACATGGCGGCGTTGGCGCTGCACACGGCCGCGTTCACCAACGGCGTGAGCCGCCTGCACGGGGAAGTCTCCCGAAACCTGCTGCGGCGTTTTCTGGGCAACGTGCCGGCCCACGAGACCCCCATCGGGCACGTCACCAACGGCATCCACACCCGCACTTGGGTCTCGCGGGAAATGGCCGGGCTGTTCGACCGCTACCTGGGCCCGGAGTGGTGGCGACGCCCTGGCCAAGCGGTGACCTGGGAGCCGGTGGACAACATTCCGGATGAAGAGCTCTGGGCCACGCACGAGCGGCGGCGGGAGCGGCTGGTGACCTTCTCGCGGCAGCGCCTGATGCGGCAGATCGAGCGGCGGGGCGGCTCGCAATCGGAGGTCGAGCGCGCCCGCGGCGTGCTGGACACCCGCGCCCTGACCATCGGCTTCGCCCGCCGCTTCGCCACTTACAAGCGCGCCACGCTGCTGCTCCGCGACTTGGAGCGGTTGCGCAAGATTCTGCTCAACCCGAGCCGGCCGGTGCAGCTCGTCTTCGCCGGCAAGGCGCATCCGCGCGACACCCAAGGAAAGGAAACGCTGAAGGCCATCATCGCCTTCAGCCAGCAGCAGGGCGTCAGTCGCCACGTCGTGCTCATCGAAGACTACGACCTGGTGGTGGCGCGCTACCTGGTGCAGGGGGTGGACGTTTGGCTGAACACCCCCCGGCGCGGCATGGAGGCCAGCGGCACCAGCGGCATGAAAGTCCTGCCCAATGGCGGGCTCAACCTGAGCATCCTAGACGGTTGGTGGACAGAGGCGTACCAGCCCGAGGTCGGCTGGGCCATCGGCCGGGGCGAAGACTACCAGGACCACGACTACCAGGACTACGTGGAGTCGAATGCGCTCTACGACCTGCTGGAGAACGAAGTGGTGCCACTGTTCTACCACCGCGGCCCCGATGGCCTGCCGCGCGACTGGATTTCGCACATGAAGAAATCGATGAGAATCCTCTGCCCGACCTTCAGTACCAACCGGATGATCTGGGAGTACGGCGAGCGCTACTACCTGCCCTCGGCGCAGTACTTCACCCGCATGAGCGAAAAGGGCATGGAGCGGGCCCGCAGCCTGGTGCGCTGGAAGCAGTTCTTGCGCGAGCACTGGGGCGAGGTGCGGGTGGAGAAGGTGGAGGCGCGGCGCGACGGCATGGCGCGCGTCGGCGACCACTTCCACGTGCGGGCCGAGGTGGCGCTGGGCGCCATCGAGCCCAAAGACGTCTGCGTCGAGGTCTACTACGGCCGGCTGAACGCCGACCGCCAGATCATCGAGCCGCACCGCGTGGCCATGCGCGTCGAAAGCTCGCTCGGCAACGGCCGCCACCTCTACGTGGGCGAGATCCCTTGCGAACAGAGCGGCATGCACGGCTACACGGTGCGCGTGCTGCCCTGCCATCCCGACGCCAACAACCTCGCCACCACCGGCCTCATCGTCTGGCGCTAGCGTAACCGCGAGCGCTCTCGATGCGCCCGGACGCGCCGGCCAAAGACAACCCCAAAACGGTCTTCGGCTGGTGCATGTACGACTGGGCGAACTCCGCCTACTTCACCACCGTGGCGGTCGGCCTGCTGCCCGACTACTTCGCCAGCGTGGTGGCCCCTGAAGGCGCGCGCTTCGGCGGACGCACCTTCGCCGCCGACACGCTCTGGGGCGCGACCGTGGGGACGGCGACCTTCCTGGCTTTCATCTCGGCGCCGTTCCTGGGTGCGGTAGCCGACTTTTCCGCTGCCAAGAAGCGCTTCCTGCTCGCCTTCGCCTACACCGGCAGCCTTTTTACGCTGCTGCTGTACTTCTGCCACTCGGGCGATGTGGCGAAAACACTCGGCTTCTTCATGGTGACGCTGGTGGCCTTCATCGGCGCCAACGTTTTCTACGACGCCTTCTTGCCGCACATCTCGAGCCCGGAGCGGATGGACTGGGTGTCGGGCAAAGGCTACGCCTTCGGCTACCTGGGTGGCGGGCTGCAGTTCGCCCTGTCGCTCGCGCTCGTAGCCGGGCATGAGCGGCTGGGGCTGACGCTGCCGCAGGCGGCGCGGCTCGCCATCGTGATGGCCGCCGTGTGGTGGGCGGGCTTCACCTTCTTCACCGCGCACTACCTGGTGGAAGCGCCCGCGTCGGAACGCCTGCCCGAGCGCTACCGGAACTGGCCGCGCCCGTTGGCCTACGGGGCTGTAGGCGCCTCGCGCACGCTGGCGACCTTGCGTCGAGTGCGCCGCTTTCGCCACCTGCTCATCTTCCTCGTAGCTTTCATGCTCTACGACGACGCCATCCAGACGGTCATCAACATGGCGACCATCTACGGCAAGGTGGAGCTAAAGCTGACCACGCTCCAACTGATGTTCACCCTGCTGCTCATCCAGGGCATTGCCATCTTCGGGGCGCTGGGCTTCAGCCGCCTGGCTGGCTGGATGGGGACGAAGCGCGCCATCATGCTGACGCTCGGCCTGTGGTCGGGGGTGGTGGTCTACGCCTACTTCATCACCACCGCCGCCGAATACTTTCTGCTCGGGCTGGTGGTGGGCATCGTGCTGGGCGGCTCGCAGGCCCTGAGCCGCTCCTACTACGGCTCGATGGTGCCGGAAGAAGCAAGCGCGGAGTTCTACGGCTTCTACACTGTTTTCAGCAAATTTGGCGCTATTTGGGGGCCGTGGGTGTTTGCGGTGATCAAGCAAATGACAGGGTCGTCGCGGCTGGCGATTGTCTCGCTGGTGGGGCTGTTTGTGGCCGGCTTGATCCTGCTGCTGTTTGTGGATGAAAAGAAAGCCCAGCAAGCCAAGCAGGCCGGGGCGTTCTAAGAAAGAGGCAAGGCGGGGCAACGCTTCAGGGTTGCCAACTCGCAGTAACAAGTTCCAGGGGTTTTAACCCCTGAGGCCTCAGGGGCTAATGCCCCTGACCATTTTGGCATTGTGATGTCAGGGCTGAAGCCCTGACCCGCCTTGCAGAGGTTATGCAACAGCTTCTAGGCACACGGTCGGTTCAGCGAGCGCTGAAAGTCGGCTGCGCATAGTGCTATAATGCCCCCCTTCCACAAGCCTAGCGTCGCCATTCGGAAGGAGCTTTGATGGCCGCCAAGAGCAATACCAGGACCGCTACAGCGGTGAAGAAAGAAGCGCCGCCGCGCAAAGAAGAGAAACCGAGGGTCGAGAAGCGGGTACTCAGTGAAAAGCAGCTGCTGGAAATGTACTCGCTGCTCTACAAGTGCCGGCAGGTGGACGAGCGCGGCCGTCTGCTCTTCCGCCAGGGCAAGTTCAAGGGAAACTTCTACTCCGCCGTGGGCCAGGAAGCCACGCACGTGGGCTCGCTCTACGGCTGCCGCAAGTCGGACTGGGTGGGGCCGTCGCACCGCGACATGGTGGCGGCGGTGGTGAAGGG
>JACPRL010000051.1 GCA_016189965.1 Acidobacteriota bacterium
CATCGAGCTGATGCGCCGCGGCTTCGCGAGCGGCATTGCCACCACCGGCGCCGCCCTCATCCACGACTTCGAAATCGCCCTGGCCGGGCGCACCTCGGAAGACGTCGAAGCCCAGCTCGCCCGTGGCCGCTTCGGCATGGCCGAAGAGACCGGCACGCTGCTCAATAAAATAGCCCGCTTCGCCGCCCGCGAAGAGCTGGGCCTGGGCGAAGCCGTCGGCTACTTCCTCACCCGCAGCGGCAAGGATGCCCTCGACCCGCTGCCGCGCTTCCTCGACGTCTCTCTGCTCGCCGCCGCCTACCGGGCTCGCGTCCCCTTCACGGTGCATCTCGCCCTCGGCACCGACATCTTCCACGTCCATCCCGGCGCCGACGGCGCTGCGCTCGGCGCCGCGAGCTTCCGCGACTTCCGCCTCTTCTGCTCTCTGGTCGAGCAGCTTCACGGTGGCGGCGTCTATCTCAACATGGGCTCCGCGGTCATCCTTCCCGAAGTCTTCCTGAAAGCGCTGGCCGTCGTCCGCGGCCTCGGCCGCTCGCTGCGCAACTTCACCACCGCCAACCTCGACTTTCTGCAGCACTACCGCCCCACGCAGAACGTGCTGCTGCGCCCCGCGCGCGCCCTCCGCGCCCAAGCCATCGCTCTCACCGGCCCGCACGAACTTCTCCTGCCCCTGCTCGCCGCCGCCCTCATCGAACGCGCGTAACCTGCGCCCGTAACAACCGGTTGCCCTCACCGCGCTCCGGCTGCTACATTCAGGCGCACCGATGAGCGACGCAGCCCCAGTCCCGGCCGCTGAAGAAGCGCGCCCTGCGCCGCCGCCCTCGCTCGGCGGCTTGCTGGACCTCTTCTTCTTCCTGCTCCTCGCCGTGGCTCTTTTCCTGCTCGTCCAATTCGTCGCCCTCTATGCCGTCGCGCAGGGCGCCCGCGCGCGCCAGCCCCACGTCGAATGGCCGGAACTGCTGCGACAGGTCGCCGAGGACGTGCAGTACAGCGCCTTCTACATCATCCCTGTGCAGACTATTTTCCAGGTCCTGCTCCTCCTGCTTCTTTACGCTCTGGTGCGAGGCCGCCGCGGCCTGCCTTTCTGGTCGAGCCTGGCCGTGCACGCCCTGCCCGCGCGTCACATTCTTCCCGCCGCCGGCGCAGGCCTCTTGCTCGCTCTCGTTGTCCAGTTCTCCAACGTCCTCATCCCGCCGCCCGAGCCGCTGCCCATCGACCGCCTCTTCACCACCCGCGGCGCCGCCTGGCTCATCGTCGGCGCCAGCCTGCTCGTGGCCCCTTTCGCCGAAGAACTCGTCTTCCGCGGCTACATCTACAGCCTGCTCGAGCGGCGCTGGAACATCCCCACAGCCGTTCTGGGCAGCGGCATCCTGTTCGGCGCCATCCATTTCCCCCAGCTCTTCCCCGGCTATTTCCAGATGCTCCTCCTCTGCGGTGTCGGCGTCGTTTTCTCGCTCGCGCGCGCTCGCACCGGCACTACCGTTGCCAGCATGCTTCTCCACGTAGGCTACAACGGCGCCATTTCCACCCTGTTTCTGCTCTCTCCGCAGTTCCGCGCTCTCCCCGCTGGCTTCTGACCTTTTCAACCACACTTGCTCGTTTCGCATCGCCCGCGCTACACTCACTCGCCGCTATGATTGAAACTATTAAATGGACCGAGCAGGGCGTCGTCATTCTCGACCAACTCGAGCTCCCCGCGCACGAGGTCTACCGCACCTGCACCAGCTACGAGCAGGTCGCTGACGCCATCCGCCGCATGGTCATCCGCGGCGCACCCGCCATCGGTGTCGCCGCGGCCATGGGCATCGCGCTCGGCGTCGACCGCTCGCCTGCCGCCGACGCCGCCGCACTCGAAAAGGAGTTCAACCACATCTGCGACGTCATGGCCCAGACCCGCCCCACGGCCGTCAACCTTTTCTGGGCCATTGAGCGGATGCGCGCCGCGTTCGAGGAAACCAAAGGCGAGGGGGTGGAGGCGGTGCGCCGCCGCTTAGTCGAAGAAGCGCAGCGCATCCACGCCGAAGACTTGGCTCAATGCGCGGCTATCGCCCGCCACGGGGCCGTGCTCCTTCCCGCCCAGGGCCGCGTGTTGACTCACTGCAATGCCGGCGCGCTGTGCGCCGCTGGCGGCTATGGCACGGCTCTCGGCGTCATCCGCGGTGCCATCGAGCAGGGAAAGCAGCTCGAAGTGCTGGCCACGGAGACCCGACCCTACCTGCAAGGCGCGCGCCTGACCACGTGGGAGCTGCAGCGCGATGGCATCCCCACCACGCTCATCACCGACAACATGGTCGGCCACCTGATGAAAACCGGCCAAGTGAGCTGCGTCGTCGTTGGCGCTGACCGCATCGCCGCCAACGGCGACACCGCCAACAAGATCGGCACCTATACCATCGCCGTGCTGGCCCGCGAGCACGGCCTCCCCTTCTATGTCGCCGCGCCGTTCAGCTCCATTGACCTCTCGCTCCCCTCCGGCGATCAGATTCCCATCGAAGAGCGTTCGCCCGAGGAGGTCACCCACATCGGTTCCACCCGCATCGCGCCGGAAAACCTCCCCGCGCGCCACCCCGCCTTCGACGTCACCCCAGCGCGCCTCATCACCGCCATCATCACCGAGCGCGGCGTCGCCCGCCCGCCCTACCAGCAGTCGCTCAAAGCCCTGGCGGAACTCCCCGTCTCCGCGGCGCTCTAACTTCTCTTGACAATCGCGGCTAGGACCAAACCCATCAACAGGTACGCCACGACGTGGTCAAACATCTGCACCAGCGTGTAGTCGGTCGGAAAGCCGTACCAGTTCCAATAGGAGAAATCAGTCTCCAGCCCTGGCACCAGCCCCAGCAGCGCGACGAACAGCACGCGCGCGCTGTAACCGGCTAGTGCCGCACCTGCCTGCGCGAGCAGCAACGCCGCCACCAGCGCCACAAGCATGTTGCTCAACAGCTCCCGCACTAGGTCAGCCGGTGCAATCGGCTCCTCGCCCGTCGGGTGATAAATCAGAATGCCCCATGGCCCCTGCCGATACTTCTCCGCCCAGGCTTCCTGCGCCGCTTGGTCGGCGCTTGCGTGCGGCACGCCCAGCCCCGGGAAAAAGTAGAACCCCGGCTCGGAGATGTTCTCCTTCATCGCCGCGACGATCGGCGCTTCGTTCCCCAACTCCTTGATGCCCACTTCGCCCAGCGGCAGCACCATGTGCGAAACCGCTCCCCAGATGAACAACACCAATCCACCCACAACCCCGCCCAACACGATCTTCTTGGTCATGTGATTCTCCTTCCGGAATGTGCCGGTCGGCTTTGGCCCCTGCCGGAGGCGAACTCTGCCACGGCCATACCGGCCGCGTCAACTCAGCACTTGGTCGAGAGCACGCCTCTTACCAGTCCACACTAGTCTCGTAGCCGAGCTCAATCAGTTGCTGGCCGGCCAGGGCTTTGAAGGCCGCCCTGTGCTCGTCGTTGAAGTGGTCTCGCCAGGAACCCAACTGGCCGCGGCGAAAGGTGAGGCTTTCCTCCCAGAACACCTGCGACGCCACCTGCCGCACTTGCTCCGGCGTCAGCGACAATCCGACGTGCGCTGCCACGTGGCGCACCTCTTCCTCTTGCTCCTCGGCGCTGCCGCCACCGGCCGGCCCTACCAGCCTCTCGAAGCGCGCCGTGTAGTTCATCGCCAGCTTCGTCCACGGCTGCACTGACTTCAACCGTTCGCCAATATCCCGCAGGCTGACTGTCTTTCCTCCGCGGCGGACACTCACTCCTCGGATGCTCGCCAGCAGCCGCTCTTCCGGCGTGTGCAAGGTCTGGGTGAAGTACTCGTGCAAACGGTGGTCAGACCGGCTGGTGATGTGGTCCACCAGTGACACCAGTGCATCGCGGGGGTCGCGGAGAATCAGCAACGTCCGCAAGCCAAGGCGGTTCACCAGCTCCGCAAAGGCCTCGCTGTAAGGGATGTGGCCGGCGACAAACTCGCCGGGACGCAGGCGAGCCAGCCGCCGCTCCACCTCCCTGACCGGCAGCCAGGTGGGCTCGCCAATGCCGAGCGGCACCGCATCGGCTTCCTCAACGGTCGGCGAGTCGAGGCCGAGAAGCCATCGCCAGCGATCCACCTGCCGCGCCAGAAAGAAATCGTGCCGCTGCTCTCCGCCCAGCAGGCTGACGCAACGCACCAGCAGGTGAGTTCCGCCTTTGGGGAAGCCGTTTACTACCAGAGGAGGCAGCGGCCCGTAGGGGGCAGGCGTGCGCCGTCCCAGCAGACGGCCCAGCAACCGGCGACCCCACGCCCGTCGTCGGAGTCGCACCCACGGCGCTCGTTCCATCGCGCCCTCATCCCCGCCCCATTCGGGACAGCAGCCCGGGCGGGCCGGAGAACTAGCCGCTCTTCTGCTGGAAGTCCTTCATAAAGGCTACCAGCGCCTGAACGCCCTCGAGCGGGAAGGCATTGAAGATGGACGCCCGCATGCCGCCCACGGTGCGGTGGCCGGCCAGCCCCACCAGCTTCTGCTGCGCCGCCTCGGCGACGAACTTCTTCTCCAGCTCCTCGGTCGGCAGCCGGAAGGTGACGTTCATCCGCGAACGGCTCGCCTTCTCTGCCGTGCCGCGGTAGAAGCCGCCGCTGGCGTCAATGGCGTGGTAGAGCAGCTCCGCCTTCTCCCGGTTGCGCCGCTCCATCTCCTTGAGCCCGCCCAGCCCGCGCAGCCACTTCATCACCAATCGCAGCACATAAATGGCAAACACGGGCGGGGTGTTGTAGACCGACTTCTTCTCCGCCTGCAGCTTGTAGTCGAGCATGGCCGGCAAGCCCGCCGGCACCCGAGCCAGCAGGTCGTCGCTCACGATGACCACCGTCACACCCGCTGGGCCCATGTTCTTCTGCGCGCCGGCATAGATGAGACCGTACTTCCGCACCTCAATCGGCCGGCTCAGGATATCCGACGAAGCGTCGCACACCAGCGGCACCCCGCCCACCTCGGGCTCCATTGCCCACTCCGTCCCTTCGATCGTGTTGTTCGAAGTGAAATGGACGTAGGCCGCCGTGGGGTCAAGCTTCAGCTCTTCCTGTCGCGGAATGCGCGAAAAGTTGTCCGCCTCCGTGGAGCCTGCAATGTTCACCCGCCCTAACTTCTTCGCCTCCTTGAGGGCCGCCTCCGCCCAGTGGCCGGTGTGGATGTAGTCGGCCACGCCGTCCTTGGGCAGCAGGTTCATCGGCACCATGGTGAACTGCAGGCTGGCGCCTCCCTGCAGAAACACCACTTTGTAGTTGTCGGGAATGTTCAGCAACGCGCGCAGGTCGGCCTCCGCCTCCGCCAGAATGGCGTCGAATGTCTTCGAGCGGTGGCTGATTTCCAGCACCGACATCCCGACGCCGGGCAGCGCCAGCAAGTCGCGCTGCGCCTCCTCCAGCGCCGCCACCGGCAGCACCGCTGGGCCGGGGTTGAAATTATAGACACGCTCGACTCTCTTCGGCGCGGCCGCCTGGGCCGCCGCCACCGCCGCTTGCGCCATGCTCTTCCCATAAGGAGTTCCGCTCATAGGTCACCTCGCTTGCGTCAAACTCGGCTGGTTCACCACGTTGGGCACCTGGCCGGTGTCCCGATACTCTCGAATGATGCGAATGGTTTCTTCCGCAATGGCTTCCTGCGCCTGGTCGGTCGAAGCGCCGATGTGGTGCGTCCCGTAAACGCCGGGCAGCTCCACGATGTCATCCTCAAACGCGCCGCTCGTTGTCGGAGGCTCCTTGGCGTAGACGTCGAGCGCGGCGCGAATCCCTTTCTCCTGCACCGCCTTCTTCAAGGCTCCTTCATCCACGACTTCCCCGCGCGAGGTGTTGACGAAGTAGGCGCCCCGCCGCATCGCGGCGAAGAATTTCTCCCCGCACAGGCTCTTGGTCTCCGGCGTCAGCGCCACGTGCACACTCACCACGTCGGCGGCTGCCGCCACCTCCTCGGGCGAACTCTTCCGCTCCACGCCCAGCTCCCGCGCCTTCTCCGGCGTCAGCGAGCGGCTCCAGGCCACGACCGGCATCTCAAAAGCACGAGCTCGCGGAATCATCAACCGCCCCACTTGGCCGACCCCGATCAGTCCCAGCGTTCGTCCCGCCAGGCCGCGCGCTTTGCTGAACTCCTTCTTGTTCCACTTCTTGTCGCGCAACTGCGTCACGTTGTCCGGCAGGCGACGGTCAAGCGCCAGGATCAACCCAAAGGCCAGCTCGGCCACCGCGGTCGAGTTCTTCCCCGGACAGTTCGAGACGTAGATGCCGCGGCGCGAGGCGGCCGCGACATCAATCGTGTCATAGCCCGAGCCGGCGCGAATGACTAGCCCCAGTTGGCTCCCCTCCAGCACGGCCTCGGTGACGCGACTCGACCTCACCACTAGCACCTCGACTCGGCTCGTTTTCACCTGTTCGGCCAGCGCCTCGCCTTTCAAGTCAGGATTGTAGAGAACCTCAAAGCCCAGCTCCTTCAGCCGGGCCACGGCGGAATCGGGAAACTTGTCCACCATCATGACTTTCATTGGAAACCCTCCTCGGGCCTTCCCCGCTGAAGCCCACAGAGCCAGAGCGGGACACCCTCGGGGCTACCGCTGCACCTCGGCACTATTGTAGCGCCGCCCGCCTCGCGCGCAAAGCCGATTCCGTCGTGGACTTGTCAAACGTGGGCTGCTGAAGCAAAATGGAATCCAGCAGGCGCGTAGCTCAGCTGGTTAGAGCGCTACCTTGACACGGTAGAGG
>JACPRL010000049.1 GCA_016189965.1 Acidobacteriota bacterium
CGGCTCTGCAGGAATGGCCGGCGAAGGGGATTATAGCAGCGCCGGCCTGCGCGGGCGAAAGAAAAGGGGAAGAGGTTGCTCAACTTCCCGGGGTCAAACCTGCGGGGCTAACAGGGTGCTGAAAAAGTCGCGGTATGTCATTCCGAAAGGAGCGAGGAATCTGCTTGTCTGAGGCAACGGGTTGAAGAAAAAGCAGATTCCTCACCGCCAATGCAGGCAAGGGTTCGGAATGACACAGGCACGGGGTTTTTCAGCATCCTGCTGGAAAAGGGGCGGCGGCCCCCGCGGGCGCGGCCGCAAACAGAAATTCCTTGACTGTCAGCGACCTTTTCGGTAAGTCTACACCCACTCTTTCTGTTTCCAGGCGTTCAGAAGGGGGTGTTTACTAAGTTGGCCGAAGTACGGGTATCAGAAGGGGAGTCGCTGGAAAGTGCTCTCCGGCGCTTCAAGCGGAAGGTGCAGCAAGAGGACATCATCAAGGAGATCAAGAAGCACTCCTTCCACTTGAAGCCGGGGGAGAAACGGCGAATCAAGCAAGCGCTAGCTCGCAAGCGAGTCCGAAAAAAACAGAGGCGCGAACTCAGCTAGGAACCCTCCGGTGTCGAAGGGGAGTCGGGGTGTCCGGTTCATGGTTGGGAGAGCGTGCGTGGGGAGTCCGGGATGGAGTTTCAGGATAAGGTGTTGGTGTGCGTAGACTGTGGCGCCGAGTTCGTGTTCACCGCCGGCGAACAGATGTTTTTCGCCGACAAGGGCTTCAAGCACGAGCCCAAGCGCTGCAAACCCTGTAAGGCCAAGCGGAACCAGAACCAGGGCAGCGGTCGCTACACACGGGTAGAGACCGTCACCACCTGTTCGCAGTGCGGCAAGGAAACCACGGTACCCTTCCGGCCCACTCAGGGGCGCCCGGTCTACTGCCGCGAGTGCTACCAGCAGCGGCGGGCCGCCGGCGCCGCCGCCTACTGACCCGCGCCGGGCGCGAGCGCGTCTCCGGCCGGGCGGAGCCCAGGGAGAAAACTTCCCGGCCCACAGGCTCGACTCCTATCCGCCACTGCGAGACGGGGAGAGGACACATTCCATGAAAACCTTCAGCGCCGTCATCGGTCTGTGCGTTCTGGCCGCGGGGCTCGGGGCGCCGGCACAGGCGGGCGTAGTGATTGAGCTGGAGCAACGCGAGCCGGGCAGCGAGGCCGTCGTGGCCCGCAGCGTCCACTACCTCGACGCCGGGCGGCTCCGCATCGAAACCAAGACCCCCGAAGGCGACGACATCATTTTCATCTTTCGCGCTGACCGCGAGACCGCCTGGGCGATTGACCCCGCCAGCGGGACTTACACCGAGTGGACGCCGGCGCAGGTGGCTGAGATGAAGAAGCACTTGGAAGAGAGCCGGCGACAGATGAAGGAGCAATTGGCGCAGTTGCCGGCCGAGCAACGCAAGGCAATTGAAGAAATGATGCAGGGCGCGCTGGCCGAGCCGGCGACGGTGCGCAAAGTGGCGCAGGGCGAAGCCGTGGGCCGCTTCGTCTGCACCCGTTACGAAATGCTCACCGGCGGCCGGCGCACGAGCGAAGTGTGGGCGGCGCCGCCGGAGCAGTTGCAGATGCAAGTGGCGGAGTACGACACCTTCCGCGCCCTGGGCCGGCTCTTCGACCCGCTGGGAGCGCAGACGCCGGTCAGCCAGTTGAGCGGCGCCGGCGCTATTGATGGCTTCCCCGTGCGCTCGGTCTACTACGACAACGGCCGGCCGGTGCTCGAGGAACGCGTAGTGAAGGCCGAGCGCCAGAGCCTGCCGGCCACGCTCTTCGAACTCCCCGCCGGCCTGCGCAAGAGCGAATTCGGACCGGAAGAATAGAAGGCGGGACGGTAAGGGAGCAGCAACCCGTCCCGCCTTCCGGCGATAGTTGTGCCGTTCCGCTGCCCCTCCCAACACTTCGGGAAGGGAGCCCGCAGCCTAGCGGACGAACACAACCACCTTCTTGTTGAGGCGGATTTCGCGGAGGCTCCCATCCGCCGCCTGCAGAACGGAGGCGCTGGCGGAACCGCGGGCGAGCGGCTTGACCTCCACCCGCGACTTAACCACCAGCTCCTTGCCCCGGTAGATGAGAGCCTCGCCCTCCCCGTTCAGCTTCAGCTTATAGGAGCCTGGTGAGAGCTCGATGCCGTTGAGTGAGGCGGTCCGGGTCAGCTCGAACTTGTGAGCTTCGGCCCGCAGCGGACTGGCCGCCGCCATCGCCACCAGCGCGATAAGGACGGCCGTAGTGAAGAGCTTGCGCATGGGTCCCTCCTGCCACTTTTCTCTTCACGGTTCGGCATCGCGCTGCGGGTCCCGCGGCCGGGTTCCCGTGTACGAGTTGATTAGACGCCCGGCGCCCCTCGCCGGTAGCAACGGCGAGCGCGTCGGCGTCTCATAGCCCTACTACGAACCACAGGCCCGCTTTGTTCCCGGGGAACCCTAGCTTTCGAAGATGACCTGGGCGAGGACGAACTGCGGCGTGTGGGTGAGGGACACGGAGATGTGGCGCACGCCCTGGCGGGCCGCCAGTTCCTGGGCGCGCCCGGTGAGCTTCAACGTCGGCTGGCCGCTGGCGAGGTTCACCACCTCCACCTCCCGCCAGCGCACCCCGCGGCGCCACCCCGTCCCCAGCGCCTTGAAGGCCGCCTCCTTGGCGGCGAAGCGGGCGGCGTAGCGCTCGTACTTGTTCCGCTTGCGCTCGCAGTAGGCGATCTCCTCGGGCGCAAAGACGCGCTGGAGGAAGCGCTCCCCGTAGCGCTCGACCGCCGCCTGCAGCCGCGCCGGTTCGGCGATGTCAATGCCAGTGCCGACAATCATTGTTAGCGACGAGTAAGAGACTAAACTCCGCTAGTGTATCATCGAGGCCAGGCGAGCGGCAGAAGATGGCGGAGAACTGGCTGAAATTCCTGGGCACAGCCGGGGCGCGCTTCGTGGTCACCAAGCAATTGCGCGCCTCCGGCGGGCTGTGGGCCTGCCTGGAAGACGTTCACATCCTGATTGACCCCGGGCCGGGCTGCTTGGTGCGCTGCCTGAGCTCGAAGCCGAAGCTCGACCCGACGAAGCTCGCTGCCATCCTCCTTTCTCATCGCCACCTCGACCACGCGAACGACATCAACATCATGATGGAGGCGATGAGCGAGGGCGGCTTCCAGCGCCGCGGCCGTGTGTTCGTCCCGCGAGACGCGCTAGAGCAAGACCCGGTCATTCTCCACTACGTCCGCGGCTACGTGGAAGAAATCGTCCCGTTGCGCGTCGGGGGACGCTACGCGCTCGGCCCCAACGTCCACTTCCGCACGCCCCTCGCCCACCAGCACGGCCCGGAAACCTTCGGGTTTGTCTTCGAGACACCGAAACGCACCATCAGCTACATCACCTGCACGCTGTACTTCCCTGAGCTGGCGAAAGCCTACGCCGGCTGCGACCTCCTGCTCATCAACACCGTGCGGCGGAAAAAGGAAGAGATGGAGGAACGAAAGATCCGGCACCTGTCGCTCGAGGACGCGCGGACGCTGATTGAGGCCATCCGACCGCGCACCGCCATCCTGACCCACTTCGGGATGACGATGGTGCGGGCGAAGCCGTGGGAATTGGCGAAGGAGCTTTCCGCCGAAACCGGCGTCGAAGTCCTGGCGGCCAGCGACGGGATGCGCTTTGAACTACCGTGACCCGTGACCCGACGATGAACGTGCACCGCGCACCGGGCTTCGTTCTTCGGGTTGTCCCGATGCACTGTGCACGAAGCACGTTGCACCATGCCTCTGTGTCTCTGTGCCTCTGTGGCTAGCTGGGGAGGAAAAGTTGGACTGATGTGGCGTAGACGCAACCGGAACGGGGTCGAGTGGCTTGAAGCGGCGACGCTGACGCGCCGTCGGTGGCTGGTGCACGCCTTCACCACGCGATCGGGCGAGTTGAACCTGAACTATTCGGTGGCAGACTCCGCGGCGACCGTCGCGCGCAACCGGCGCGCCCTGCGGGCGGCGCTCGGCCGGACCTCAGCGTGGCAACTGGTTACCCTGCGACAGCGCCACACCGACGTGATTCGCGTCATCGAAGAGACCCTGCGCACGTTTCGCCGCGAGCCCGACGGAGCGCTGAAGCTGGCGGGGGACGCGGCCATCACCAACCGCGTGGGGCTGCTGCTCGCCGTTCAGGTGGCCGACTGTTTGCCCATTCTGCTCGCCGACCCGAAGCGGCGCGTGGTGGCAGCCGTCCACGCCGGCTGGCGCGGCACCGTAAAACGCATCGCCGAGAAGACTGTCGGGCGGATGCGCTCGGAGTTCGGCTGCGAGCCGCAGCGGATGCTGGCTGCGATGGGGCCGGGCATCCACCGGTGCTGCTATGAAGTGGGACGGGAGGTGGTGGAAGCCTACGAAGGGCAGTTCCCTAACTGGGAGAAGCTTTTCCGCCGCGCCAAGCCCTCGCCGCCCGACGCGCAGTGGCAGCAGCGGCTGTTCTCGGCCGAGCCGCCGCGGCCGGGTCCCGAAGGTTCGGGACGGCGGCCGCGGCCAGCTGTGACAGCTGCGGCGAGCGAGAAGTTTTTTCTCGACTTGGTGGAAGCCAACCGCCGGCAGCTCGTGGCGGCCGGCCTCCACAAAGCCAATATCGTCGTTTCGCCCCTGTGCACCGCCTGCCGCACCGACTTGCTGTTTTCCCATCGCGCCGAGCGCGGCCGCACCGGCCGCATGATGGGGGTCATTGGAATCAGAAAGGAGGGAGACCGTGGCAGCAGAGCGTGAGGTGAAGTGGAGCAAGGGCGGGTGGCTGGGCGGCGTGCTGGGGAGCACGGTGTGGATGGCCGCCGTGGCGGTGGAAATCTTGGTGCGGAACGGAAAAAGTTTGTTCGCGCTGTTGACGCTGCTCACCGCCGGGACACTGCTGGCGCTGGGCTGGCTGCTGTGGCGGGAGCGCAGCTCGCTGCGATGGACGTCGGCGGCGCTGGTGTTCTTCGCCGCCGCCTATCCCCTCGCTCGCTGTCTTCGCTTTCCGGCAACTGGCGGGGCTGGAGCACTACCACTTGGAGCGCATCTGGCTGTTCATTACCGTCATCTTTGCGCTGCTCATCGCGCGCTTCCTGCTGCTGGCGCGCCAACAGGCAGCGGGCGGTCAGGCCGAGGCGAAGCGGTTGTAGAGCCAGGCGAAGATAGCGCCAGCAATCGTCCCGTCAAGCAAGCCATAGAGCGCCCCAACGATGACATCGCCCAGCGTGGGCGTGCCGTGATAGCCGGGATAGACTGACGCCATCATCTGCAAGAAACCGGTCGCATAGTCGTTCCAAATCAGGTTGGCCAGACCGGTGAGGAACATCCCCAGCACACCCCAGAGCAGACCCGCAGCAATCGCCATACCCTTGACGCTGAGTTTCATCGGCAAACCTCCACGACCAGACTGTTTCCTGCTTGCGCCATTGTAGCGCCAAGCAGCGTTTAGCAGCGTGCTGAAAAACCCTGTGCCCCTGTCTTTCCGAACCCTTGCCTGCCTTGGCGGTGAGGAATCTGCTTTTTCTTCACCCGTTGCTGCCGACAAGCAGATTCCTCGCTTCGCTCGGAATGACGAAGCGCGACTTTTTCAGAACCCTCTTAG
>JACPRL010000052.1 GCA_016189965.1 Acidobacteriota bacterium
GGCCTGCTCGAGGTAACGGTTCATAAGCGATTCAAGGGCGGCGCGGCTCGGCGAAGTAGCCCTGGCGGTGCCGCACGCGATAATCTCCGCCTTTGACGCGCACCTCGATGGTGCGGAACTCGGGGCGGAAGGGAGGCGGCGCCGGCACGTAACCGAGCAGGTACTGGGTGCGCAGCAGCTCGCTCAATTGGTCGAAGAAGCGGTCGAGCTCGGCCGCCCCGCCGGGGAAGAACACCTGCCCGCCGGTCAACTGCGCCAAGTTGATCAGCGCGTGCTCGCCGCGCACGCTGCGGCCGCTCTCGCCCGGAATCGGCCGCACCACGAGGGCGAAAATGCTGGCTTCGGTTTGCTGGGCAGCGCGCAGAGCGGCGTGGAAATCAGCTTCGCTCGAGGTGTCGTTGCCATCGGTCACCAGCACCAAGACGCGCCGGCCGCGGCGCTGCTGGAGTTTGGCGGAGGCTTCGGCGATGGCGTCGTAGAGCGCCGTGCCGCCGCGCGGGCGAATCGCCTTCAACGCCGCCTCCATCTGGCCGGCTTCGGGGGAGAAGTCGGCCAGTTGTTGCACGCTCCCGGCGAAGGCGTAGAGCGCCGCGTTGTCCTCGGGGCGGAGCACGCGGCGGATGAAGCGCGCCAAGGCCGCCTTTTCCGTCTTCAGCTCGGCGGCGGTGCTCAGGCTGGCGTCGATCATCAGCACCAGTTGCAGCGGCAGGGCGGTGTTCCGTTCAAACACCTTCACCGGGCGCAGCTCGCCGTTCTCATAAACCTCGAAGGCCTCCAGCTCCAGCCAAGTCACCGGCTGGCCGTCGGCGGTGCTGACGCTGGCCGGCACCAGCACCAGCTCGACGTCGACCCGGTAGCGGTAGTCGTCCGGCGGGAGCGGCGGAGGCGGTACTTGCGCCGGCGCCGCCAGCGAGAAAAACAGGACCAGCAGAAGCCACGCCGGACGCTGCCGCGCGACGACCACGGTCACGGCTTCGCCTGCGACGGCGTGGCGGGCAGAGCCGCGGCGGCGGGGAACTCGCCCTCCGCCCAGACGGCGCCGTCGGCGAAGTACTCTTTCTTCCAGATGGGCACGGTGCGCTTGAGGAGGTCAATGGCGGCGCGGCAGGCGTCAAAGGCCGCGGCGCGGTGGGCGGAGCTGACGGCGATGAGCACGCTGGTTTCGCCGATTTCAAGCCGCCCCAGGCGGTGGACCATCACGAGGCGGTCAATCGCGAACTGCTGGTGGAGTTCGGCGGCGAGGGCGCGCATCTTGGCCAGCGCCATCGCCTCGTAGGCTTCGTAGTCGAGGTAGAGCGTCTGGCGGCCGGCGGAGTGGTTGCGCACGATGCCCTCGAAGATGACGACGGCACCGTCGGGGGGCGCCTTGATGGCGGCGACCAGCTCCTCGCGCGCGATGGGCGCGCGCGTCAACTCGACGCGGTCGGAGTTCGCGCCGCCGCTCACCGGTGGGATGAAGGCCACTTCGTCGCCCCCGCGGAGCGGCACGGCCGCGTCCGCGTACTCCTGGTTGACCGCCACAGCGATGCTGGGACGGAACTCGTCCCAGCGCGGCACCCGCTCCTGGTAGTAGGACACCAGGTCGGCGACCGAGGCGCCCGCCGGCAACTCCACCTGGTCTTCCGCCCGGCCGACCAGGTCTTTGAGTTGCCCGAAGAAGAGAACCTTGACCTGCATAGTCTGTTCGATGCTCGACAGCAGCTTTCGAGCTTAGCACCCCGCCCCCGTTGGGGGCAATTGACCACGATTGGTTTATCGGGTGATTGGTTTATCGGTTAATCGGTTCTCTGGCTCGCAGGGCGTCGGAGCAGCGCGGCAGCGGCAAGCTTCCCCTTCAACCAATAAACCGATGAACCGATAAGCCAAAGTCGGCTGGCGGAAAGCGGTGCGCCGCGATATTCTCCCTCGCAGCCAACCCTCGCCGGAGGCCGCGCCATGGGCACTGCGCCGGAAGCGCCTCTCCCCACCCTTTCACCGCCGCTGCGTCGGCTGCGCTGGTTGCGGCGGGCCACGCTGGCGGCGGCCGCGCTGATCGTCGTCCACTCCGTGGGCCGGCCGCTCGCTGTCGTGTTGCTTCTCGGCCTTCCCTGGAGCGAGTTCGCGCGACCGGCGCGGGAGCTCCTGTGGCTGCCGCCGGTGGTGGCTGTCTATGTGTTCGTCTGGTGGCGCCTGCGGGCCGGATGGAACCGCCCCGGGCTGGCGCTGGGGTTCGCGGTCGGGATTGTGGGCTTCGTCATAACCGTCTTTCAACTGCTGGATGAGCTGTCACGGTTTCCCAGCTATTGGCTCGCCTATGTGTGGATGGCCCCTCTGGCCCTGCTGACGCTGGCGCAGGCGGCGATGGTGGTGAGCGCGCTGGGGGCTCCCTACGCGCTGGGACGGGAGGAGGGCGGCGCCGCCCGGCGCGTCTGGCAGACGATGAAGCCGACCGTGTTCGGTGTCGTTGGGGTTGTGCTGGCCGGCCTGATTCTCTCCTACAACTTCGCCCTGCGGCCTCGTGGCTTCCCGGCGAATGAAAGCACGGCCGCCGGCTCGCTGCGCACCATCAACACCGCAGCGGTCGTTTACAACGACACCTACAAGAACGGCTTCCCGCCAAATCTCTCCGTGCTGGGGCCGCCGCCGGCGGCGAGCGAGCCGAGCTGCCAGGCCGCCGACTTGATTGATCCCACGCTGCTCACGGGCGAGAAGAACGGCTATGCCTTCGTCTACACGCCCGGGCCACCGGTGGGCGACCCGGTGGCCGGCTGTCCGGTGGGCGTCGAGAGCTACACGGTCAGCGCGCGCCCCCTGCGGTACGAGAAGACCGGGGTGCGGAGTTTTTTCAGCGACGAGTCGGCCGTTCTCCGTTGGACCCCGGAGGACCGCGCCGCGACGGTCAACGACGAGCCGGTGCAGTAGCGGCTCTGCCCCCGGAGGGTCAAGGACCGTTTCAGGAAAGCCCCGGAAATGCGTGGCAACGCGTTGCCCACGCATTTCTCCCTCCGCCCCAGGGGAGGGGGTAGCCACAAAGGCACGAAGGCACGAAGAAAAGAATTTCAGGAAACAGGCGTCTTTGTGTCTACCATTGACGGTAGCGGAACCCTTTAGGGTTCCACCTAGGGAAGACAGAAGTGGAAGGCTGAAGCCTTCCGCTACCATTGATGGGCGATGAAGACGGTGCTGGTGGTGGGGCGCGACTGGCAGTTCCGGTCGCTGCTGCGCGCCCAGTTGCGCGAAGAGGGCTACGCGGCGCTGGGGCTGGAGACGCTGACGGACGCGGAGGAAGAAATCCGCCGGCCTGACGAGGTCGCCGCCGTAGTCTTCGACACCACGGGAGCTGCGGCTGAAGAGCTGCAAACCGCGCTGCCGCGGCTGGCGGCGCGCCTGCCGGTGGTTGTAGTAGCGGGGGCGCAGGAGGAAGTTCCGGCGGCGGCGCGCGTTCTGCGCCGCCCGGTGGCCATCGGCGAGGTCGCGGCCGCGCTGCGCGACCTCCTCGCGCCGCGCGCCTAGAAGCGGTCGGACAATCCCTGGACGGCGGTGGCACCCAAGAGAGGGTTTCTCCCGCACCCCTTCCTAGGTGGCGCTGCGCGCAGTATTTCTTTTCGGCACGGCTTCCCTCGACAGGCTCGGGATCTCCGCTTCGCTCCGAGAAGCCGTGCCCGTCCAAAGCAGGACACAGAGACAAGACAGAGAAGGCGCCCAAAGGGCGCCTGGCAGACCCTTCGACTACGCTCAGGGCGGGCAGGAATGTCTGCCCCACCAGAAGGACAAGAGTTGGGCCGGGCGTCCCTGCCTCTTTGCGTCCTTGCCTCCTTGCCTCTCTGCTTGGCTTCTTGCGTGTCTTTCTCAGTGTCTCTGCCTGCCCTGAGCGAAGTCGAAGGGTGTCTCCGTGGCTAACCAGAATCAAAGCTGCCGCCGGGTTTCGGCGGCGGCGTCTAACTGGTAGACTACTCGGCCCTCGCGTTCGCGGGCCTAAGACAGAATGGACGCGCACAAGCCGGTCGAACCGCTCTACCCCGAAGAAGTGGCGCCGCCGCCGCAACCGCCGGCGGCGCCGCTGCTGCCCGGCCTGCCGGCACGGCTGTTTGCGCCGCAGACGGGAATGCTGCGGGCGCTGCGCCACCGCAACTACCGGCTGTTCTGGACGGGAAACTTCCTCTCCAACATCGGCACCTGGATGCACCAGGTGGCGCTGGGGTGGCTGGTGCTGGAGACGACCAACTCGCCTTTCCTGCTCGGCGTGGTGGGCTTCGCGCAGTTCGTCCCGGCGCTGATTTTCTCCCTGCCCGGCGGGGTCATCGCCGACCGGGTGAACCGGCGGCGGTGGCTGCTGGGGACGCACGCCGCCATGCTGGTACTGGCGCTGGCACTGGCGGTGGCGGTGACGCTCGAGGTCATCACCTATGCCGGAATCGTCCTCATTGCGTTCCTGCTGGGGACGGCGAGCGCGGTCAACGCGCCGGCCTACCAGGCGCTGGTGCGCGACCTCTCCAGCCGCGAGGACGTCCTGAACGCCATTGCGCTCAACTCGATGCAGTTCAACCTCTCGCGCTTTATCGGCCCCTCGATTGCCGGCATCCTGGTGAGCACGGTGGGGCTGGTGAGCTGCTTCTACGTGAACGCCGCGAGCTTTCTGGCGCCGCTGGTGGCGCTCACCCTGGTGCGCTACCACGCTGAGGCGCGCGCCGGCAACAACTCCATGGTGGCGGGACTGGCGGAAGGCTTCGGCTACCTGCGCGGCCACCGGCACATCCTGCTACTGGTGAGCATCGTGGCCATGGTGAGCCTGTTCGGCCTGCCCTACTTGATCTTCCTCCCTGTGTTCGCGCGCGACGTGCTCGAAGTCGGGGCGCGCGGCCTAGGCTACATGACCTCGGCCAGCGGCGGCGGCGCCCTGCTGGGAGCGCTGGTGCTGGCCACCTGGCAGTCGGAGCGGCGGCGCGGGCCGCTGGTGCTGGGCGGGACGATGGTGTTTTTCGCCGGGGTGTTGCTGCTGGCGCTGTCGCGGAACTTCTATCTGTCGCTGGCCGCTCTGGTGGTGGTGGGAGGGGCAATGGTCTGCGCGGTGGCGACGGTGAACAGCCTCATCCAGACGCTGGTGCCCGACACGGTGCGCGGGCGCGTGCTGAGCTGGCACACCATGGCCTACCTGGGCTTCAGCCCGCTGGGCAGCCTGCTGGTCGGCGCGCTGGCCGCCACCTGGGGGACGCCGGCGGCGCTGGCGCTCTGCGCCGCCGGGCCGCTCGTCCTCACCGGGGCGCTCTGGGTCGGCGCTCCGTGGCTGCGACAGTTGAAATAAAAGACAGAAAAGAGAAAATGGAAAACAGAAAATAGGAGACGCCGATGGAAGAGACGAAAACTGCCAAAGGCGGCGAAGAGGAGACCCGCAAGACGGGCGCGCCGGTGATTCACCGGGTATGCGAGGCCTGCAACAACATGTTCGCCACCCACCCGGGCAGCAAAGAGCGGCGCTGCCCCAACTGCCGCAAAGAATAGTTAATAGTTAGCAGTTAACAGTTGAACAGTCCGCGGCTAAACGCACTTTGATGACTATCACCCGCCTGCGCCAAGGCTTCCCTCGACGGAACTCGGGACAGGTCGGCGGGCGCGAAACATCGGGGCTGAAGCCTTGCTGGCAGTAGAACAGTCGGCGTGCGTTCAACGCACCTTGATGGCCATCATCACTTTGTCGTCGCTGTGCTGGCCTCCGCGGGCGAAGTCGGCCACCTCGGCAAAGACGGCCTCGACGATTTCCTGGGCGGCGCCCTGGCGGCGGGTGTGGGCCACCTCGACCATGCGCTCGCTGCCGAACTGGTCGCCGACGGCGTTATCGGCTTCGACGATGCCGTCGGTGCAGGTGAGGATGACGTCGCCCGACTCCAGCCGCAGGAAGCCGCGCTCGTAGCGCGAGTCAGGGAACAGGCCGATGGGCAGCCCGCCTTCCGAGAGCCAGGCCGGCTCGCCTTCGCGGCGGATGACGGCCGGGCGGATGTGGCCGGCGTTGATGTAGTGCAGGCCGCGGCCGGCCAGATCTACCAGGCCGAGGAACATCGTCATGAATTTGCGCGAGCGGGCGCCCTCGAGGATGTGCTCGTTGAGCAGAAAGGCGATGCCTTCGAGCGCGTGCACGTGCATCACCAGGGCACGCAGCATCGCCTGCAGGTTCGACATCATCAAAGCGGAGGCCACGCCCTTGCCCTCAACGTCGGCGACCACGAAGAGCATGGTGCGCGGGTCGAGGAGGAGGAAGTCGTAGTAGTCGCCGCCCACCTGGAGCGAGCTCTGGTGGCGGACGGCGATGTCTAAGCCGTCTAGATGCGGGGGCGCGTCGGGCAGCAGGCCTTCCTGGATGCCGCGGGCCAGCGTCAGCTCGCGCTCCATGCGCTGGCGCTCGAGGGATTCGCGGTGCAGCCGAGCGTTCTCCAGCGCAATGGCGAAGTGCACGGAGAGGCTCTCGAGGAACTCGATGTCGTCGCCGGTGAAGGGGCCGTCGCGTTTGTTGAGCAGCTCGAGGACGCCGACGACTTTTTCGTCGCGGTCTTTGATGGGCAGGCAGAGCAGGCTGCGGGTGCGGTAGTCGAACTGGCGGTCGAAGTCGCGGTCAAAGCGAGTGTCGGTGTAAGCGTCGGCCAGGTTCAGAACCTCGCCCGCTTCTGCCACCGTGCCGGCGATGCCGCGCCCCATGGGGAGGCGGATTTCTTTTTCTTCCAGGCCGTGGGCGATGACCGACCAGAGCTGCTTGTTGGCGTGATCGACCAGGAAGAGCGTGCCGCGGTCGGCGTTGGTGTTGCGGGTGGCGATGTTCAGGATGATGCTCAGCAGCTCGGGGAGGTCGAGCGTGGAGTTGACCATCTTGCTGGCTTCCACCAGGAAGTGGAGCCGGTCAATGGCGCGCGCCTGCTGGGCCAGCAGCTCCTGCGCCTCGTCGAGCGAAGCAGGCGCGGGGGCTGGCCGAGCCGCCGTGGCGAGCGCGCGGGCTTCCTGGTCAGCCTTCGCCATACTCACCCCAAATCGGATGGTCGCCCGTACACACGGTTTTCTCGGCAGCCATCACGGAGGCTGAAATTCACCCCTCCCCCTCGGTTGCCGAGATGAGTCCAGTGGTGCTAATAGTAGGCGAAGCGGCGGACAAAAGTAAACACAAATAGCGAGGCGGAGCGGTGGGCGGAGATTTCCAGCGCGGAGTCGGCTTGTTGCAACAGGGGCAGTTCGCCGAAGCGCGAGCCGAGTTCGAGAAGGTGTTGGCGGAAAAGCCCGACTGGGCCGAAGCCCACGTCAACCTGGCGGTGGCCTGCATGGAACTGGATCGCACCGACGAGGCGCTGGCCGCCCTGGAGAAGGCGCGCGCGCTGGCACCGGAGAGCGAAGACGTCCACTACAACCTCGGCGTGGTCTACGAAAAGACGAAACGTTGGGACGACGCGCAGGCCGCCTACGAAAAAGCCGTCCGCTTGCGGCCCACCGTGCCGGAAACCTACTGCAACCTGGGGAACATCTACCGCGAGAAGGGCTGGCTCGACCGCGCTATCGAAGCCTACCGGGCGGCCGTTGACCTGCAGCCCTATTTCGCCTTGGCGCACAACAACCTGGCCGTGACCTACGCCATGATGTCGGATTTCGAGTCGGCCGCCTACCACGTGCAAATTGCCCAAGCGCTCGGCTATGCCGTTCATCCCGACTTCGTCGCCCACCTGCACGGCGAGCTGGCCAAGCGCAAGAAGCAAGCCGACGAGCGCTGAGCCGCCACGCGGAAACGTCATGAGGGTACCCGGTGGCAGGTGCCACCGGGCTCGGCGAGGGTATTGGGCGCCCGTCAGTTCACGGCTGGTAGGCCCGGCCTTGGTTATGCAACCGTCTCCACTCCCAATGGAGATTTCTGGTAGGACAGACATTCGTGTCTGTCATTCGCCCGCAGGGCGAACTGTCTAGAAGTTATTCTGCAACCCCGGAAAATCCGTTCTCCCCCAGGCTGGAGCCTGGGGGCTCGGCGGATAGTATTTTCTCGCTGAGCCCGGCTTGCCCTGAGCCAGCACTAGCAGGCCGCTGAAAAACCCTATGCCCGTGTCATTCCGAACCCTTGCCCGCCTTGGCGGTGAGGAATCTGCTTTTTCTTCAACCCGTTGCCACCGACAAGCAGATTCCTCGCTCCGCTCGGAATGACAAGGGGCGATCTTTTCGGCACTGAGTCAGGCGACGCTGTGCAGCGGGGAGGCGAGCTCGATGCGGTTGCGCCCGGCGTGCTTGGCGCGGTAGAGGGCGCGGTCGGCGGCTTCCAGCAACTCGGCACCTTCGCTGCCGTGGTCGGGGAAAGCGGCCACGCCGATGCTGACCGTGGTGCCTTGGTCGGAGCCGTCCAAGTGGATTTGCGTCACCGAGGTGCGCAGGCGTTCGGCGAGGACCTGAGCGCCGTGCAGTTCCACCTCGGGCAAGACGGCCAGGAACTCCTCTCCGCCCCAGCGGGCGATGATGGCGCTGCGGCGGAGGGAGTGGAGCAGGGTGGCGGCAAAGCGTGGAGCAGCCGGTCGCCCGCCGGATGGCCGAAGCGGTCGTTGAACTCTTTGAAGTGGTCGAGGTCAAACAGCAGCAGCGAGAAGGGGCGGCGGGTGCGGCGGCTCAAGGCGAGGAGCTTTTGCAGGTACTCTTCGGTAAAGCGCCGGTTGTAAAGCTGCGTGAGGTCGTCGAGCATGGCTTGCTTCTGGGCCTGGGCGAGGCGGTGTTCGGCCGCCAGGTGGCGGGCCAGATGGTCGGTGCAGCGCGCCACGTAGCGGCGCCGCTCGGGCGTCCAGTGCTGCGCGGGGCCGGTGAGCGACACCAACCCCAGCAGGCCGGCGCTGCTTTCTAGCGGCAGGCAGAAATAGCTGCCGGCATCCTGCGGGACGTTGAGCTCGCACTGGCAGACAGACTGGCGCGCGGTATCCTCGACGCCGAAGGCCTTGCCGCCGCGCACGGCCGGACAGGCTGAGGGATACGCCATCACCGAGGTCGCCGGGGCCGGCGTGGGCGGTAGAGAAGCGGAGAGTTCGAGCAGGCTGGCGGAGGGATCCGCGGCCAGCAACCAGGCTCGCTCGGGTTGGGCGCGGGCGCCGACGGCCTCGAAGAATGCGCGGTGCATCTCCGCGGCATTCTGGCAGCGGTGCAGCTCTTCGATGAAACCCTCCAAGGCTTCGGCCTCCGCCTGCATCTGCTGGAGGCCCGAGGCCAGGCGGTTGAAGCTCTCGGCCAGGCGGACCATTTCCGGACGCGGATCCAACTGAGTCATGGGCACGGGGTTGCCGGCGGCCAAGCGCTCGCTGGCGCGGAGCAGGTCGGTCAAGGGGCGGGAGACGCTGCGGGACAGCCAGTTGGTCCACCACCAGCTCCCCAACACGCCGATGACAGCCAGAAAGAAGGCGAGATAGATCATGCGCCGCACGGCGGCTTCCGCCGCGGCACGGAGGTTCTCGAGCTGCTGTTGCTCGAAGTCGATGAACAACTCCAGTTCGGCATAGAAGCGCCCGAGCTGGGCGTGCGCCGCGGGAGAGGCGAGCCAAGTCTGGGCGGGTCGGCCGGTGCGGTGCTGCTCGAGCGCGCGGAGAGCGAAGTCGGTGTGCCAGCGCTCAGCCTGCGCCAGGGCTTCTTCGAAGCGGCTCCGGGCCTCGGGCGCGTCCGCCAGCAGGGTGGTGATGCGCTCGGTTTCGTCCTGCTGCGCATGCAGAGTGAGCTGGTAGGCGCGGAGGAACTCTGGGCGACCGCTCGAGAGGTAGGCGGCCAGGTTCATCTCCAGGCTGGCCGGCAAGCGGCGCAGGCTGCGCGCCGCCGCCAGGGTTTCCTCCAGGCGATGGCTGCGGTGGAGCGTGGCGAGCAGCCGGTTGGTCGTGTGGGCGAAGAGCACCAGGCCGCCAAAGAAGAGCAACAACGAGAAGAAGGCCGTCGCCACCAGTTGCTGGCGGAAGGAGAGGTTGGCCAGAACGTGCCGGCGGCGGGCCAACCAAGCGAGCGCGCTCATCGGGCCATCTGCCCGGGGAGCTGGGCGCCGGCCACCGGCTGCGGGGCGTCAGCGTCGGGCCAGCGAGCGCGCTGGCGTTCCAGGCGCGCTTCCAGGTTTCTCACCACATCGCGCAAGCGGACGGCCAACTGGATGATGGTGAGCAGACGCTGGCGGTCGCGCTCGGAGAGACCGGCGCAGTCCGCCAGGAGGAGCTCGGCATTCCCCAGCACGCCGGTCAACGGGTTGTTGATTTCGTGCCGGACAATGGCCGCCACCTCCTCCCAGTAGAGTGTCCGGCGGCGCAGGGCGCGGCGCACCCAGGGACCGAGCCAACTCCGGTAGCCGCCCGCGCGGAGAAGAAACTCCACCGGAGCCGACTCCAGCACGGCTGCGGCGCGCTCTTCCTCGCCCAGCGCGACTAAGACCAGCGTGGGCGCAGGCCAGTCGGTCTCCTCCTGGGCCTGCCAGTTCTCGGCTAGGGCGAAGAAGCCGGCGAGGTCGCAGAGGAGGGCATCGAGAGCTCGGACCCCCAGGTCTGAGGCAAGCCGGGAGGACGGCACGAGCCGCAGCCAGCGGACTCGGGCGTGGCCCGCCAGCGAACGGATTAGGGCCGCCTCCTCGTCGGGCCAGAGGCCGAGCAAGGCGACCCGCGCTTCTTCCATCGGCTTTCCGCGGCTGTTCCTTTTGTTCATACACCCCACCTTCAGCCGGAGGCCTGTGACGCTGGCTTCCACGCTCTTGGCTCGCCTCCGGCCGGAGACCTCCGTTTCTCCTCCAGCAGTTCGCGCACGCGGCGCTGCAGCTCCTCGACATGGAACGGCTTGGGGAGGAAGGGCAGGCGCACCTGTTCGAGGAAGTCGCCCGTTTCGCGCGCCAGAGTGTCGCCGGTGGTAAAGAGCAGGCGGTCGGCCAGCGACGACTGTTGCTGGCGCAGGAGGCGATAGAAGGCCGGGCCGTCGAGTCCCGGCATGCGGATGTCGCAGATGGCCAGGTCGAAGGGCTGGCGGAGGGCTTCGGTGAGAGCGTGCTGACTTTCAGTGTGGACACTGACCTGGTAGCCGTCCTGGGTCAACGCGTCGGCGACCAACTGAGCCACGGTGGGCTCGTCATCCACCACCAGAATGCGCGGGCTCTGCCGCGCCCGAGCCGGGGCGCGCCCGCGCGCCGCCCCGAATGTTCGGGGCGCCTCGCGCACCCCGTCCCGCGGGCGATGGACGGGCAGGTCGACAACGAAGGTAGCGCCGCCCGCCGTGCTCTCCACCCGGATGTCCCCGCCGTGCTCGCGCACCAGCAGGCGGGAGATGTAGAGCCCCAGGCCGGTGCCCTCGCCGGGCTGTTTGGTGGTGACGAAGGGGTCGAAGATGTAGGGCAGCAGGTCGGGAGGAACGCCCGGGCCGGTGTCGGCAATCTCCACCTCGACGCGCCCGGCGGCTGACGGTCCGCGGGCACGCAAGGTGAGGCGGCCGTGCTCGGGCTGGCTGCGGATGGCGTGCTCGGCATTGAGCAGCAGGTTGAGGAACACCTGCTGGAGCTGATGGGGGTCGGCGACCACGACGGGCGGCGTCTCGGCGTAGTCGCGCACCACCTGGATGTTTTGCACCTTCAGCTCGTAGGCGCGCAGGGCGAGGGTGCGCTCGAGGACTTCGTTCAGCTCCAGAACCTGTCGTTCCGCCTTGCCGCGACGGGCGAACAGCAGCAGGTTGCGAACGATGCGGCCGGCGCGCTCGGCTTCCTGGGCGAGCCGCTCGGCTTTCTCCCGCACGCGGGGCGGGAGTGAGCTGGTGAGCAAGAGCTGCGCATAGCCGGTGACGGCGGTCAGGGGATTGTTCAGCTCGTGGGCGATGCCGGAGACGAGTTGGCCCACCTGGGCGAGCTTCTCCCGTTCGACAATCTTGTCCTCCAGCAGGCGTTGCGGGGTGATGTCGCGGTAGACCTCCAGGCGGCCGACGAGCTGACGCTGGTCGTCGAGCAGCGGGCGGGCGAAGCGCTCCAGCACGCGGCGCGTGGGACGGCGCAGCTCGAGTTCCTCGGAGAACACCTCTTCGGGGTGGGCGGCCAGGTGCTGCCAGCGGGCGCGCGCGGCGTCGGGGGACGCGAGCTGCGGCGCGAGGTGCTCGATGGCTTCGGCCTGGCTCGTGTCGGCACCGATCTGCTGCAGCGAGATGCCGAGGAGCTGCGCCAGACGCTGGTTGACCGCTTCCACCTCTCCCTCCGGGCTGAGAACCCAGACGCCGTCGTAGAGCGAGTCGAGCACGCCCTGCCAGCGCGCCACGTACCAGCGCCACTGCTCTTCCAGCTCGCGCTCGGCTGCGGTGTCGCGGAGAAAACCCAGCACGAGCGGGGGCTCGCCGCTCTGGCTGTCGTCCTCCGCCAGGGCGTGCAACAACAGCTCGCAGGCGCGCCCGCCGCCGTCTTTCCGCCGCCATTCGACGCTGGCCCGGAAGGCCGGCGGCGCGGGCGACTGCAACCAGAGGCTGACCGCCTCCCAGTCGGCGGGAGAGAGGAAGCTGGCCAGCGGGCCGCGCTCGATCTCCTCGGCCTCGTAACCGCTCCAGCGAACCAGGAAGGGATTGGCGGCGAGGACGACGCCGGCGCGATCGAGAAAGAAGGCGCCCGCGGGCAGGTGCTGGAAAAGGGCGTCATAGCGCTGGCGGGTGTGCTCCTCCCCTTCGAGCGAGCGGAGGTGCTCAAGGGCGAAGGCGGCCAGCAGAGAGAGCAGGCTCCAGTCGGCTTCCTCCCCCGAGCCGCCACAGGCCAGTAGAACCCCGAGCGGACGGTCGATCGTGCCCAGCGGCCAGAAGCGCACCGGCCCCTCGAACTGCGCCAGCGCCGGCAGCCAAGTCTTCAGCGCGCCAACGCGCTCCTCACCGCTCACTTCGACGACGCGTCCCAACGCCAGGGCGCGCATCCAGGGCAGCAAAGAAGTATCACCCAAGGGGAGTTCAGCCGGCAGCAGGTGGGCGGAGCCGGCTGCCGCGCAGCAGCGGAAACGATCGGGCAGATACTCATAGAGTCCGCAGGCGGACGCGCCGGAGAGCTCGGTGGCAGCGGCCACCAGCCGCCCCAGCATGGCTGGCCGGAGCCCCAGGAGGTGCCACTCGGCGGCGAGGGCGGTGCGGGCTCGGTGTCGCTGGCGAAGCTCCTGGCACTCCTGCGACAGCAGGTCTCGCTCCAACAGCAAGCTCACGGCCCGCGCCACTCCCCGGCCCAAGGCCTGTTCTTCGGCCGTGGGCGGCTCGGCGCGCTCGAAGACCACCCACAGGCAGCCGAAGCAGTGCCCGTTGGCACCGAGCGGCAGCATGAGGAGGCCGCCGGCGCCAGCTAGCGGCGGCGGCAGGAGCGCGTCGGGCACCTCGGCCGGGTTGATCCAGAGCGGCTCCTGACGCTCGAGCACCTCGCGGCAGGGGGGAAAGCCGTCGGGGGAAAGAATGCTCAACACGTCCCAGTCGGGAGATGAGGCGGCGACAGTCTCCAGGTAGCCGCGGGCGGCATCGAGCTTCCAGGCCAGCACGACTTCGGCGTCAAGCTGTTCGCGGAGGATTCCGCAGGCCTGTCGCAGGGCATCCTCGGACGCGGCGCCGGGGCCGAACTGGCAGAAGAATTCAGCCAGGCGCTCGGCCAGCCGTGCCTGCGTGCCGCGAACCAGCCAAACGGCCATGGGCGTTCCGGCGCGGGCAAGCCCGCTCAGTGGGGCCGCCCGACCACCAGCCAGCAGACCAGGGCGTCCGCCAGGAGGAAGGCGGCCAAGAACAGCAGTTCGCGCAGGGCACGGTCGAGCGAGGGGCGCACCGGGCCCAGAAGCCTGATTGTGAGCACTCGTCCTGCCATGGCTTCCGGCCTAGCAGGCAACTCGCCACCAAGGCAGGGGGTAGGAGGTGCGGATTCAGCGAGTTAGGCGGAGCCCAGACGGGCGGCCGAGGGCCAGCGTTCCAAAACAGGAATCCCCTCCCCCATCAGGAATAAGGAGCGGAGGGAAACCTAGGATTCCAGTTGGTATTCCTTGAGCTTGCGGTAGAGGGTGGTCTTGCCGATGCCGAGCAGGCGAGCAGCGAGGAGTTTATCGCCGCCAAGTTCCCCAAGCGCGTGGAGGATGGCGCGCTTTTCAAGCTCGCGGAGCGGCAGGACGCCTTGCGTAGGCGCGGCCGAGCCTGTGGCAGCCGGGGCTTGCAGGTTGGAGGGCAGGTCAACGGTGTGCAAGACGGGGCCGGCGCCCAGGGCGACGGCGCGCTCGATGACGTTTTCGAGCTCCCGCACATTGCCCGGCCAATCGTAGCCCATCAGGCGGTTCATCGCCTCCTCGGAGATGCTGCGCACCGGGCGGCCGGGCTCGGCGAAGCGCTCGAGGAAGAAGTTGACCAGCTGCGGGATGTCGCTCTTGCGCTCACGCAGCGGCGGAATGCGGATGGTCACGACGTTCAGGCGGTAAAAGAGGTCCTGGCGGAAGCGGCCCTCGCGGATGGCGGGCTCGAGGTTGCGGTTGGTGGCGGCGACGACGCGGACATCGAGCGGCAGGCGCTCGGTGCTGCCCACCGGCTTGATCTCCTTCTCCTGCAGGGCGCGCAGGAGCTTGGCCTGCAGGTCGGGCGGCAGCTCGGCGATTTCGTCGAAGAAGATGGTGCCGCCGTGGGCCATCTCGAGCAGACCGCGCTTGGAGCGCCCGGCGCCGGTGAAGGCGCCTTTGATGTAGCCGAACAGCTCGCTTTCAATCAGCGTCGGCACCAGGCCGGCGCAGTCGACCGGCACGAAGGGCTTCTCGCGGCGCGGGCCGAGGAAGTGGATCGAGCGCGCCACCAGCTCCTTGCCCGTGCCGCTCTCGCCCAGAATCAGCACCGGGTGGCGGCTCTGGCTCACCTTGAGGATGAGCTTGTAGATGCGCTGCATCTTGGGCGAGGCGCCCACCAGGCCGCCGAAGCCGGGCCGGCCGCGCAACTGCTCGCGCAGCAGGCGGTTCTCATCGGTCAACTCGACCTCTTTCAAGGCGCGCTGCAGCTTGGCGCGCAGGTCGTCGACGTGGAAGGGCTTGGCCAGGTAGTCGTAAGCGCCGCGCTTGATGGCTTCGACGGCGGTTTCGATGGAGCCGTAGCCGGTCATCAGGATGACTTCGACGTGCGGGTGGTCGCGCTTGAGGCGCTCGAGCAGAGCCATGCCGCCGCCTGCGGGCATGCGCAGGTCAACCAGCACCAAGTCCACCCGTTGCTGCTCGACCCGCTCCAGCGCTTCCTCGGTGGTGCCGGCGCGGAGCACGCGCAGGCCGAGCGCCTGGGCGACGTCTTCGCAGACATCGCAGACTGTAGGGTCGTCATCGGCCACCAGCAGCACGAAGCCGTCGGCTTCGGCCGCGGTGGCGCGTCGCGGAGCGGTAGACATGGTCAGCACCCTCCCCAGCGTTTCGGCTGCTCTGCATCTCGCCAACCCGTGGGAGACGCTGCCGTAGGACAGAGCAACGTCAGTTCCGAAACGGAAACAACGGATTAGCCATAGGTTTTTGAAGCAGATAGCAGAGAATGGCAGCCAACCGTTTCACGTCAGGAATATTACCAGATTGAAACAAATTCCCAAAATGGATTTTGGCACAGGGGAGATGGGCGGCTAGAAAAAGCTCCGCCTCCCCTTTCTGCTATGCTTCGAGCCGATGGAAAACAGAGACATCGTCATCATCGGCGGAGGGATTATCGGCTGCGCGCTCGCGCTGCGGCTAGCGGAAGAGAAGCTGAAGGTTACGGTGCTGGAGCGGGGCGAGCCGGGCCGCGAGGCTAGCTGGGCCGCGGCGGGGATGCTGGCGCCGACCGCCGAAGAGGCGCACCAGCCGGGGGAGAGCGAGTTGGCGGCGGCGAGCGCACGACTCTACCCCACCTGGGTGCAACGTCTGCGCGAGCTGTCCGGAATTGATGCAGGCTATCGCAGTGAAGGCACGCTGCTGGTTGCTTTCACGCCCGGGGAAGCCGAGCACCTGCGCCGTCTGCCGGGTGAGTGGCTCGCGGCGACCGAAGCGCGGCGGGAGGAGCCGGCACTGTCCGAGCGCGTGGTAGGAGCGGCGTATCTTCCGAGCGACGTGCAGGTGGATAACCGGCGGCTGCTCGAAGCGGTGGTCGAGGCCGCCCGGCGCGCAGGGGTGGAGTTCTGCGGCGGGGTGAATGTCGCAGAAGTGGTTGTCGAGTCCGGGCGTGCGGTGGGCGTGCGGGTGGTCGAGAGCGCGAGGCTCGCGGCCGACATGGTGGTGAACGCCGCGGGCTGCTGGGCGGGCCAGTTGGGCGAGCTGGGCCGGCGGCTGACGCCAACGCGGCCCATTCGCGGGCAGATGATTGCGCTCGAGAGCTCCGGGGGCTCGCCAATACTGCAGCACGTGATGCGCTCAGCGCGGGGCTACATCGTGCCGCGCGGGGACCGCTTAATCCTGGGCAGCACGCTCGAGGACACGGGCTATGACAAGAGCCTGGCAGCGGCGGGGCTGCGGGGAATCCTGGCGGGGGCGATGGAGATGGTCCCGGCGCTGGGGAGTGCGCCGTTCCTCGAAGCCTGGGCGGGGCTGCGGCCGGACACGCCCGACCATTTACCGATTCTGGGCGCGACCGACGTGGAGAACTACTTCGTCGCCACCGGGCACTACCGCAACGGCATGCTGCTGGCGCCGATTACGGCCGAGCTGGTGGGCGACGTCATCCTCGGACGCAAGCCGTCGCTGGGGCTCGAACCCTTCAGCGCCTTCCGGTTTGCCCGCCGCTAGGGTTGGGGCAGCGGGGGCGGGCCGTCGGGGATGTAGCCCTTGTAGACGTGCCCTTTGGTTTTTTCGGCGAACTCGGCGCGGATGGCCTCGCGCTCCGAAGCATCCTCGAACAGGTCCACCATCGTCGCCGCGAGCGTCTTGGCGGCCAGGACCAGCCCCTTATGCCCGATGGACATCCCGCCGGTGGCGACCACCGCCCAGGAATGCCAGGGGGCGTCTTTGGCAGCGGTGGTGACCGAGAGGTGGAGGGTGGGAACAATCCAACTGACGTCGGCCACGTCGGTCGAGCCGCCGGGCGGGTCTTCGGGCGGCGGGTCTTTGATGGGCTGGATGGAGCCGTCGACGCCCTTGGGTTCCTTGCCGGTGGCCCGCTGGATGGCGCGGGCGAATTCCTGCTCCTCCTCGGTGTACTCGATGGGGCCGAGCTGAATCAGGTTGGCGTTGAGGAGCCGGGCGCCCGTCATGTTCACCAGCATTTCGTAGTCGCCGCTCTGCATGGTCATTTGGGCTTCCACGTCGGCCATCAGCGCCGCGCCTTCGACCATCTTGCGCACACGCCCGAGCATCTCCTCCACCCCCGTGCGCTTGGAGTCACGCACCCAGCACCACAGCTTGGCGTACTCGGGGACGACGTTGGGGACGTCGGCGCCTCGCACGATGGCGTAGTGGATGCGCGCC
>JACPRL010000048.1 GCA_016189965.1 Acidobacteriota bacterium
GGTGCATTTGTTCGACCTCGCCCTCAGTCTGCTGCGGCTGCCGGTCGAAACCGCCAAGCCCAACGCCGAGCGCCTGCGCGAGTTCCGCGACAGCAACCTCGACTCGCTCAAGCAAGGCCTTTTCTCCGAGGCGCCCATCTACGCTTCCTATGAAGAGGCCATGTTGACCCAGGTACTGACTGAGCTCCGCGAAGCGCTGGGCCCGAACGACCCCCTGCTGCGGGACATCCTGAAAGAGCGCACACCGGCCGCGGCCGCCGCGGCCTACGTGGCGGGCTCGAAGCTAGCTTCCGTCGCCACGCGCCGCTCGCGCGCCGAGGGCGGGCAGAAGGCGGTTGAGGCCTCCGACGACTCCATGCTCGCTCTGGCGCGCTTGGTGGATGCCCGCGCGCGCAAACTGCGCCAGCGCTTCGAAGACGAAGTGCAGGCGGTGGAGCGCAGGAACGGCGCGCTGCTGGCCGAACTGCTCTTCGCCCTCTACGGCACCTCCATCTATCCCGAAGCCACCTTCACCCTGCGGCTCAGTTTCGGCGCGGTGAAAGGCTATGTGGAAGAGGGCCGCCCCTGGCGGTGGTACACCTCCTTCCACGGGCTCTACGAACGCGAGGCCGGCATTCCGCCCTACAAGCTGCCCCAACGCTGGCTCGACCGGAAGACCGCCTTGAACCTCGACACACCGTTCAATTTCGTCTCCACCACCGACATCATTGGAGGCAACTCGGGCAGCCCGGTGGTGAACCGCCGCGGCGAACTGGTGGGGATCATCTTCGACGGCAACCTGCAGCAACTCCCCAACCGCTTTTTCTACACCGATGAAGGGGCGCGCTCGGTGGCCGTGCACGCCGCCGGCATCCTCGAGGCCTTGCGCAAGGTTTATGCTGCCGACCGCGTGCTGGATGAACTATCCTTGGCCGGCACGAAGTGAGGCTGTATGAGCGCGACGCCGATGATGGCACGTTCGGAGCCGCCCACGTGGTACCGCTGGCTGGTGCTGCTCTTCATCAGCCTGGCCATGTTCGGCAACTACTACCTCTACGACACCATCGCCCCCATCGCCGACCTGCTGAAGTCCCAGCTCAACTTCACCGACGAGGACATCGGGCTGCTCTACTCGGTCTACTCCTGGGGCGCGATTCTCATCCTGTTGCCTGGCGGGGTGTTCATCGACCGCTACGGCACCCGCAAAGCCACCATGCTCTTCGGCGTCATCTGCGCCGTGGCCGGCTTCGTCACGATGGCCTCGGCCAACCTCTACGTCATGTTGGCGGGACGCTTCCTGCTCTCGGCCGCCGAGCTGCTGATTGTGGCCATCACCGCCGCCATCGCCAAATGGTTCCGCGGCAAAGAGCTGGCCTTCGCTATGGGCATCAACCTGACCATCGCGCGCCTGGGCCAGATTGCCGCCGACTGGTCGCCCACCTGGGCGCGTGCGGCCTACTCGAACTGGCGTGACCCGCTCATCATCGGCGCCGTCCTCGGGCTGACCTGCGTCCTCGGCGCGGTGCTGTACTGGATTCTCGAGGTGCGCGCCGAAGCCCGCTACAGCCTGGGGGAAGCCGGGACGATCGACAAGCTCGTGCTGACCGACCTGGTCAAGTTCAACCCGTCGTTCTGGCTCATCACCGCCCTCTGCGTGGGCTTCTATTCGGTCATCTTTCCGTTCCGCAGTTTTGCCATCAAGTTTTTCATCGAAGCGCACGGAGCGGCGCGCGACTTTGCCGGGCAACTGAACAGCGTGTTGCCCTTTGCCGCTATGATCGCCACGCCGCTCATCGGGCTGCTGGTGGATCGCATCGGCAAGCGCGCCACCCTGATGGCGGCCGGCACGCTGCTTTTGGTGCCGGTGTTCCCCCTGCTGGCCTACACCCGCCTGACGCTCTACTTGCCAGTCTCGATGCTGGGGATCGCGTTTTCTCTGATTCCGGCGATTATGTGGCCGTCGGTGGCCTACATCGTCGAGCAGAAGCGCCTGGGCAGCGCCTACGCGCTGATGTTTCTGCTGCAGCAGGGTGGCGTGTCGGGCGCCGTGTGGCTAGCCGGGCGGGCCAATGACGCCACCGCCGCCAGCGCTGCCAACCCCGACGGCTACCTGCCGATGTTGTGGCTGTTCACCCTGCTCGGCGTGGCGTCGCTTGCGTTCGCTTTCCTGCTGTGGCGGAAGGAGACCGGGCCCGAGGCGCGCGGGCTGGAGACGATTCGAGCCTAAGCTTGCTAACTTGGCGCTCGGAAGCGGTGGCGGGCAGCAACGAGCCCGATGAGGTTGAGGAAGGCGAGCAGCGCGAGCAGGGGCGCGAAGGCCCGCCAGAAGAACGCATTGATGCCGAGCAACCAGAGGCTCCACCAGAAGGCGTTTGACCACGCTGAGCGTGCGCCGCGTGTCAGCCCCCGCGCCTGTGCAAGGCAGAGGAAACCGGGGAGGGCAATAGCCACGCCCACCAGAACGAGCGCTTTGAAGGTGAAGTCGTAGGAGAACGCAGGCGCACCAAAAAATCCTCGACCCTGCATCGCACGGCCGAGCACCGCCGCTAGGTGCGCGGTGAGCAGCAAACCGTTGGCGAGTCCGCAGAGCGCGTCCAGCCCCGCCACAACCAGCAGCACCGGCGACGCGTGGTGCTCACGTCCGTAGAGAATAACGTGGCGAAACCCCCAGATGAGCGCCGCCGCCACCACGACCCACAAC
>JACPRL010000050.1 GCA_016189965.1 Acidobacteriota bacterium
CTGTTGCGCACCGACTTGTGCAGTGCGGAGATCAGGTTGTAGTGCTCTTCGCCCGCCTTGTCGTAGAGCAGCAGCCGCCGCTGCATCACCTTTTCCAGCACCGCGCGCGTCACTACCCGCTTCCCCTCGCGCCGTTCCGAGCCCAGCGCTGCCGCTTCCAGCGTGTTGTAAGCCACGCGCGCATCGCCGTTGGCGTAGACGGCCATCTCGCGCAACAGCTCGTCGCCAATTTCCACGCCCAGCTCGGCCACGCCACGGTCTTTGTCTTCGAGCGCGCGCCGCAGCAGCCCCAGCAACTGCTCGGTCGTCAGGCCGCGCAGCACGTACACCTTGGCGCGGGAGAGCAGCGGGCCGATGACTTCGAAGGAAGGGTTTTCCGTCGTCGCCCCGATCAGGATGATGTGCCCCGCCTCGACGTAGGGCAGAAACGCATCCTGCTGCGCCTTGTTGAAGCGATGGATCTCGTCAATGAACACAATCGTCCGCCGGCCCGCCTCCCGCCAGCGCTCCGCCTGCGCCATCACCTGCTTGACCTCTTTGATGCCGACCAGCACGGCGCTGAACCCGATGAACTCGCTCGCCGTCACCCGCGCGATGAGCCGCGCCAGCGTCGTCTTCCCCGACCCGGGCGGCCCCCAGAAAATCATCGAGGTCAGCTCGTCGTTCGAAATCTGCACCCGCAAGGGTTGTCCCGGCCCCACCAGGTGGTCCTGCCCGACGAACTCCTCGAAGGAGAGCGGACGCATCCGCTCGGCCAGCGGCGCACGTCCCTTGCGCCCCTTGCGGCCACCCGCCGCGGGTTCGAAAAGCCCCATGCTAGGCCTGCCCGCGCCGCTGTCGCGCCGCTTCGTAGAAAGCGATGGCGGCGGCGATGGCTGCGTTCAAGGACTCGACCGGCGCCGCGAGTTCTATCCGCGCCACCGCGTCCAGCCGGGCGAGAGACTCGGGCGGCAACCCCCCCGCCTCCTGCCCGATGAAAAACGCTGTGGCCGGGCGCAGGTCGAGCTCCCGCAAGTCCCGGCCTTCGTGCGCGGCCAGGCCGACCGTCCGCACCCGGTGCCGGCGGCATTGCCGAATGATTTCCTCCACGGCGAGGTTCCGAAAGACGGGCAGACGGAAGAGCGACCCCGCCGACGCTCGCACCGCTTTGGCGTTGAACGGGCTGACCGTATTCGGCGCCAGCAGGCACACCCTCCCCCCAAAGGCTTCGAGCGTCCGCAGGATGGTTCCCAGGTTGCCGGGGTCTTGCAGCCCCACCAGCGCCGCCACCAAGGGCGCTTTCTGCGATTCGAGGCAATCGTCGAGCCTGTGCGTGGGCAGCCGCACCAGCGCCGCGATGCCCTGCGGTGTTTCCGTCTCGGTCAGCGACCGGAAGACTCGGTCGGAAACCAGATAGCTGGGCACGCGGCCGTTGCCGCGCCCTTCCAGCCGCGCCAGCGCCGCTTCCGCCGAGCGCGACGCTACCAGGGCGGCCAGCTCCAGCCCGCTCCCCAAGGCCTCCTCGACCAGATGCACCCCTTCGACGGCGCAGTAACCCTCCGCCGTCAGCTCGCCACGCCGCAGCGCCCGCCGGAGCGCCTGCAGCAACGGGCTCGTCCGGCTGAGTGTCTTGCGTCGTCCGTTCGCCATCTTCCGACTCGCCAACCAGCACCCACCGCAGCCTAACAAAGCCCCCGGAGGGTGTAAAGTTGAGCCCTTGCCTTGCTTGACGCGTTGCGGGCGTTATGTTAGCGTGCGCGCCGATGGGCCACCGGACTCAACGCGCCCTCGACAGGATGGTCTGTGGCCGAAATCCTTATCGTTTCTTCTGATCAGCCTGAGACTCGCCCGATCGAGTACGCCGCCCGCCTGATTCAACGCGGCGAAACAGTCGCGGTTCCGACCGACACTTTCTACTGCCTGGCCGCCGACCCCTTCAACCTCGCCGCCGTGGCGCGCGTCTACGAAGTCAAGGGGCGCCCGGAACGCAAGGCGCTGCCCATCCTCGTCGCCTCGCTGGAGCAGGCCAAGGAGTTGGCCGATTACCTCCCGGACCCTTTTTTCGTGCTGGCGGAGCGCTTCTGGCCCGGGGCGCTGACCCTGCTCGTGGACGCTTCCTCCAAGCTCCCGCTCAAGGTCACCGGCAACACCGGCCGCGTCGCCCTCCGCATCCCCCATTCCCCAATCATCCATCATCTCATCCAGGCTGCCGGAACCCCCATCACCGGCACCAGCGCCAATCTCTCCGGCTTCGCCGCCTGCGTCTCGGCCGGCCAGGTGGCGAAGCAGATCGGCGACCGCCTGCTGCTGGTTCTGGATGGCGGGGAATCGAAGGTCCGGATGGCTTCCACCGTCGTCGAGCTCCGCGGCGACCGCTGGACCATCCTCCGCGAAGGCCCGGTCAGCGAAGCCGACATCCGTGAAGCCCTCGAAGGCAAGTCGGCGGAGTAAACCGCCGACTCGCTGACTGAGCGCGGATCGAGCTTCGGCGACCCGCGGGGTTTGATACATAGGGTCGGCTCAATGAGCGGACTCCACGCCTTCATGAACGCTCTTAAGCGAACTAGGAGCATGCAGCTATTGGCTTCTTGTTTCGTGTCAGCAATCCTTGTCCTGCTTGGTTGGATCTTCGTGTACCACGATTTCGGCCTGTTGATTCTGTTTCCGGGGTTTCTGCTGACCGCTCGCTTTTTTCCGAGCCACGGAAGCATACCTTTAATAGTCGCCACAGTGTCGGCGAGCTTTGTCCTGTACGCTGTCGCATTCTACGCCGGACTCCGTTTGCTGAGCCGTCATTGGCTGACACACTAGACTCCACGCCTTCATGAACTCTCTTAAGCGAAGCAGGAGCATGCAGATGTTGGTTTCTTTTTTCCTCTCAACGATCCTTGTGCTCTTGAGTTACAACGCCGTGCTTAATCATGAGTTCGCTGCGTACGTTCTTTTTCCAGGCTATTTACTCATAATCCCCTTTTTCGCCTTTTTCGGCTCAGGGATTCACAGCGACCATCTGGGGATTGCTATGATTGCAACGAGCATCGTTCTGTATGCGGTGGCTATCTACGCCGTGCTCCGTCTCCTAAGCCGTCATCGGCCGACACACTAGTTCAGCCAAACGCTTGACCGTGACTCACAACTCCGGAGGGTCTTTCAGCCGAGTCATTGCCGTCCGGGTGCCGTCACGCCGAGTACGACGGGGTGCCGCGCGCCGGTGGCCGAGGGCAAGTTGGCCGGCTCGCGGCGCCACGTCCGATAAGCCAGCACGGCGAAGGCAAAGGCTTCCTTTGCCTTCTCGTCGACGCCCAGTCGGCCAGCGGCTAGGAACTCTAGCCCGGGCAGGCTCTCCCGCAGGCGCTGAATCAAGAAATTATTCTTCGCGCCGCCCCCGCTCAGGATGACCTCTTCGATGCGCGCCTGCAGAAGGATGAAGCGGCGGAACGACTCGGCAATGCTGCGCACGGTCAGCTCGGTTGCCGTGCGCACAATGTCAGCCGGCCGCGCCCGGCCGGCGCGCCGCAGGAGTTGCTCGACGAAGGCGCTGCCGAACTCCTCCCGGCCTGTGCTCTTCGGAGGCCGCCGCCGGAAGTAGGGATGCCGAAGGAGTTGCGCCAGCAGCGGCTCGAGCGGCTGTCCGCGCGCCGCCAAGGCGCCTTGTCGGTCAAACCGCTGGCGGCGATTGGTCAACCGTTCCACCACGGCATCAATCACCATATTGCCCGGCCCGGTGTCGAAGGCGACGACGTCTTCGGGCTCCGCTCCCGCCGGAATGACGGTCACGTTGGCAATGCCTCCAATGTTCAGCGCCACGCGCCCGCGTCGCGGATGCCGGTAGAGCAAGTAATCCACGAAAGGCACCAGTGGCGCCCCCTGACCGCCTGCCGCCATATCCCGCGGGCGGAAATTCCCTACAACGGGAATCTCGGTTCGCTCGGCGATCACCTGCGGCTCGCCCAATTGCAGCGTCGAGACCACGCGCCGCCCGGCGAACGCCTCCCGGCTCGGCTGGTGATACACGGTCTGCCCGTGCGACCCGATGAGGTCGATGCTCTGGAGCGGGACACGGAACCGCCGCGCCGCCCGCACCGCGGCCTCGGCAAACAACTCCCCCAGCAGAAAGTTCAACTGGCTGACCGCGGCCACGCTCACCACGCGCTTTTGGTTGGCGTTGGCCAGGCGCAGAACAGCCTGGCGGACACGAGCAGGGTAGGGGATCGTGCAGAAGTTCTCGAGCTTCGCCCGCAGGTGGCGGCGTCGGCCTGTGATCCGCACCAACGCCACATCAATGCCGTCGGCCGACGTGCCGGACATCAGGCCGAGGACCCGCATCGCTCAGCCCAACTGCTTTTTCAGCTCGGCCAGCAGGTTCAGGGCATCGAGCGGGCGGAGCTGGTCGAGGTCGACGCAGCGGAGCGCCTCGACGATCTTGTGGTCGAGCGGCGTCAGCAAGGGCAGTTGCTCGGCTGCCGGGCTCTCGGCCGGAGCCAGCTTGCCTTTCAATCCTTCCTCGCGCTGCTCGTGCTCGCGCAGCACCTGCCGGGCGCGTTCGATGACCTCCAGTGGCAGCCCGGCCAGCTTCGCCACCTCGATGCCGTAGCTCTTGTCGGCACTTCCCGGCTGCACTTTGTGGAGGAAGACAATCTCCGAACCCGACTCCTTGACCGACACGTGCACGTTTTTCACCCCGGGGAGCAGGTCGGCCAGTTCCGTCAGCTCGTGGTAGTGGGTGGCGAAAAGCGTCTTGGCGCCCGTGCGCGCGTGCAGGTGCTCCACCACCGCCCAGGCGATCGCCAGCCCGTCGAAGGTGGCGGTTCCGCGCCCGACCTCGTCGAGCAGCACCAGGCTGCGCGGCGTGGCGGTGTTCAGAATGGCGGCCGCTTCGGTCATCTCCACCAGGAAGGTCGAGCGGCCGCGCGCCAGGTTGTCGGAGGCGCCGATGCGCGTGTAGATGCGGTCGAGAATCGGCAGCCGCGCCTGGCTGGCCGGCACAAACGAGCCCATCTGCGCCAGCAGGCAGATCAACGCCGCCTGGCGCAGATAGGTGGACTTGCCCCCCATGTTCGGCCCGGTGATGAGCAGGATGAGGTCGGTCGAATCGTTCAGGTAGACGTCGTTGGGGACGAAGCGCTCCCCGCTCGCTTCACCCAGCCGCTCGATCACCGGGTGGCGCCCGCCCACGATGAGCAGCTCGCCCGTGGGGCTGAATTCAGGCCGCACGTAGTTGCGCGTTCGCGCCAGCTGCGCGAACGCCGCTAGGAGATCGAGTTGCGCCAACGCGGCGGCGGTCGTACGCAGCCGGGCCGCCGCCGCCACCACCGCGCCGCGCACCTCGACAAACAGCCGCCGCTCGAGCTCGGCAATCTTTTCTTCCGCCGAGAGAACCTTGCGCTCGTACTCCTTCAGTTCCGGCGTGGTGAAGCGCTCGGCGTTCACCAGCGTCTGCTTGCGCTCGTAGTCCGGCGGCACGCGCGGCAGGTTGGGCTTCGAGACTTCGATGTAATAGCCGAAGACGTTGTTGAACCGCACCTTGAGCGACGCAATGCCGGTGCGCCGCCGCTCCCGCGCCTCCATCTCGGCGATGTACTGCTGGCTGTGGGCGCGCAACTGGCGCAGCTCGTCGAGCTCGGCGTTGTAGCCGGGACGGATGATGCCGGACTCGGCAGCGCTCGCCGGGGCCTCCTCGCTGATGGCCCGCGCGATGCGCTCGCGCAGGTCGGCCAGCTCGTCGAGCGAGTCGCACAAGGCGCGCAGCCGCGGCGCTCTGGCCTCTGCCATCGCCTGCCGCACGCGCGGCACCAGCTCGAGCGTCTGCCGCAGCGCCAGCAGGTCGCGCGGCGTCGCCGTGCCCAGTGTGCATTTGCTCAGCAGCCGCTCCAGGTCGTAGGTCTCCGCCAGTGCCTCGCGCAGCTCCTCGCGGACCAAGGTTTCCTGCGCCAGCTCTTCCACGCTGTCGAGACGCCCGGTGATTTCCTCTAGCGAGACCGGCGGGCGCAGCAGGGAGTTCTTCAGCAGTCGCCCGCCCGCCGCCGTCACCGTTTCGTCCAAGGTGGCCAGCACGGTCACCGACCGGTCGTTGCCGAAGAGCGGCTCGATGAGCTCCAGGTTGCGGACCGAGACGGTGTCCAGCACCAACGCTTCCTGCTGGTCGTAGAAAGACGGCCGCCCCAGATGCTCGAGCGTGCTCCGCTGGGTCTCGCGCAGGTAGTGCACCAGCGCCCCGGCGGCGCCCACCGCCAACGGCTTGCCCGCCAGCCCGAAGCCGTCCAGCGCAACGACGCCGAACTGTTCCCGCAGCAGCCGCTCGGCAACCTCCGGGGCGAACAGCCAGTCTTCGAGCGGTGTCTCCACGAAGGAGAAGGGGCCGGCCGGGCGGCGATCCACTCCCGTCAGCTTCACTGTCTGAGGCCGCAACAACTCCCGCGGCGCCAGGTACTCCAACTCTTCCCGCAGCCGTTCCAGCCAATCCCGCCCGGAAAACTCCGTCGCCCGGAACTCGCCGGTGGACAGGTCGGCGTAGGCCAGGCCGACGACGCTCTGCTCCGGGCGGGACCAGCAAGAGGCGATGTAGTTGTTCTCGCGCGGGCCGAGGACGGCCGCGTCCACCGCCGTCCCCGGCGTGATGACCCGCACCACTTCGCGCTTGACCAGCTTCTTGGCCTTGCTCGGCTCTTCGGTCTGCTCGCAGATGGCTACCTTGTAGCCGCGGCGGATCAAGCGGGCGATGTAGCTCTCGGCCGCATGATGGGGCACGCCGCACATCGGCACGGGCGTCCCGCGCTCGCGGTGGCGCGCGGTCAGGGTGATTTCCAGTTCGCGGGAGGCCACCTTGGCGTCTTCGTAGAAGAGCTCATAGAAGTCGCCCAGCCGGAAGAAGACGAGCGCCTGCGGATACTGCTTCTTGATGGCCTGGTACTGGCGCATCAATGGCGTGGAAGGTGTGGGGACGGTCATTGCGCTCGCGCTCATTATCGGCAAGGCTGCCGGCTTTGTAAACGCCCGCCCCCGGGCCGGTCTATAATGAGCCAGAAGGCGAACGATGCGCTTGCTGGCCCTGGACACAACGTCGAAAAGCGCCAGTGTGGCGCTGTGGTGTGACGGCTGCCGACTGGCCTTGGTCGCCCCGCCGAGCGCCGAGCAGCACTCGGTGCTCGTCTTCCGCGCCGTCCAGCAAGCGCTCGCGGAAGCCGGACTCCGTTTGGCCGACATTGACGTTTACGCTGCTGCCAGCGGCCCCGGCGCCTTCACCGCCCTGCGCGTGGGCTTGACGGCGGTGAAAGGCTGGGCGGAGACTTGCGGGAAGCCGGTCGTGCCGGTGAGCGCGCTGGAAGCCGTCTGCGAAAGCGTGCGCGCCGAAGGCTTGTTGGTTCCTTTGCTCAATGCCTATCGCGGGCAGGTCTTTGGTGGCATCTACGAGAAGAAGGACGGCGAGTTGGAGCTTCGCCGCCCGGAGCGAGTTTTGACTCTCGCGGAATTCTTGGCCGCCCTGGCCCGCGACGGCCTGCAAGCGGAACACTGCACGCTCGTCGGGCCGGAGGTGGAACTCTGGGCCGCCCAGATCAGCGACAGTCTCTTCCGGCGGAGCCGCTGCGAAGCCATCTCGCCGGCGCTGGCGGACGCCGTGGCCCGGCGCGCCGAGCGCAAGTTCCGCCGCGGGGAGTTCGTGGATGCGTTGCACCTGGAAGCCAATTACGTGCGGCGCTCAGATGCCGAACTGCTGTGGAAAGAGAAATAATCCTGCGGCCCGCGGCACCGGAGCACATCAAGGAGATTCTAGCGGTGCAGGGGGAGGCCGAGGGCGCCGCTCCGTGGAGCGCCGCCGATTACGCGAGCCTCCTGGGAGCCGAGGGGACTGTTTTCTTGGTGGCGCAAGACGCGATTCTCGAGCGCCTCGGTGGCTTCATCCTGGGCCGCGCGATCGCCGGGGAGATGGAGATTCTCAACCTAGCCGTGGCGCCGAGCTATCGTCGCCAGGGCCTGGCTCGGCGTTTGGTGGCGGCGGCCTTGGCGCGGGGCCAGGCGCAGGGCGCCGTGCACTGCTGGTTGGAGGTGCGGGAGTCGAATGGCGTCGCCCGCGCCTTCTACCGCGCGCTCGGGTTCGTGGAGCGGGGTCGCCGGCCCCGCTACTACCGCGACCCCGTGGAAGACGCTGTGATGTATGAGCGCAGCGTGTTGGCCGCCGGCCCTGCGCCTTGAAGGCGTCGCGCTGGCTGTGTTACCGTGCCTGACGAAGGTTCGAGACCGACTCGAATGGTTCCAAGCGGATTCAAGTTCGCTGCTCTGCCCCTGCTGGCCGGCGGGGTCTTCTTGTGGCGCGACGGGTGGCTGGTGGGAGCGCTATTGCTTGGGCTGGGTGTCTTCGTTTTGTTCTTCTTCCGCGACCCGGACCGCCGCGTGCCGGAGGTTGCGGGCGCGATTGTGTCGCCCGCCGATGGGCGTGTCCTGGGCATCGATCAAGTGGTTCTGGCCGGCACACCCTATACCCGGGTCAGTATTTTTCTCTCCCTGTTTGACGTCCACGTCAACCGCGCCCCCATCGCCGGCCGCATTGCGGCTGTCCAGTATCGTCCCGGCAAGTTCCACGTCGCCTCCCGCGCCGCGGCCAGCCGGGAAAACGAGAACAACGAGGTCACGCTGGAAGGAGAGGGCACCCGCGTGGTGCTGAAGCAGATCGCCGGCCTCCTGGCCCGCCGCATTGAATTCTGGAAAAAGCTGGGGGATGAGCTGGAGCGGGGCGAGCGCCTGGGAATGATTCGGTTCGGATCGAGGGTTGAGGTATTGTTCGATTCTCACTACCGGGTGCGTGTCGCGAGCGGCGAGCATGTGCGGGGGGGCAGCAGTATTCTGGCTGTGCAGGAATGAGCGAGCACACCTCCCACCCCCAGCGTCGCGCCCGCCGCGGCATCTACATCCTGCCCAGCTTTTTCACCGTGGGGAATCTTCTCTGCGGCTACTATTCCATCCTCTCCTCGGCGCGGGGGACCGTGGGCGACCTGGACACGGCCGCCAAGGCCATCGGCATTGCCGTTGTGCTCGACGGTCTCGACGGTCGCGTGGCGCGGATGAGCAAGGCCACCAGCCCCTTCGGCAAGGAGTTCGATTCACTGGCCGACGTCATCAGCTTCGGCATCGCGCCCGCCTTCCTGGCTCTGGCCTGGGGCCTGCGGGGGCTCGACCCCAGCGCGGCGGGCAATCCCAACCTCGTCCAGCACATCTATCAGCTTGGCTGGGTGGCCACCTTTGCCTTTGTCATCTGCGGTGCCTGGCGCCTGGCGCGCTTCAACATTCAGGCCACTGAAACCGCCAACATGGGCCCGCCCGCCCATCGCTACTTTGTCGGCATGCCGATTCCGGCCGCCGCGGGCGTGATTGCGGCTGTCGTCCACGCGGTGCAGGAACCGATTACCGAGTGGTCTTGGGCCGCCGCCTGGTTGGTGTTGGTCTCCGGTTTGGCCTATCTGATGGTCAGCCCCATTCGGTACTACAGTTTCAAAGAGATCGGTCTGGGCCGCTCCGAGCTGGTGATTATTATCGGGTTGCTCGTCTGGCTCATTCTCCTCTACTCGCGGGTGGTGCTGCTGCTGGTTGCCGTCAGCTACCTTCTCTCGGGCTTGATCGTAGCCCTGCGGCGGCGCTTCGTCGGGGCGGCCACCTGAGAGCCCTTGATGCGCAGCACCGAGCCCGGTTCCGGTTTGCGGGTTGCCATCGTCGGCGCCACTTCGCTCAAGGGAAAGGAATTGAAAGAGATCCTCGAGGAGCGGCTGTTCCCGGTGCGACGCCTCAGCCTGCTCGATGACGACGAGGCCCTGGGTCAGCTGACCGAATTCCAGGGCGAGCCCACCTTCGTCGGCAGTATTGCTCCCGGCACGTTTGAGGAAAACGACGTGGTGTTTTTTGCCTCGACCAACAGCGCCTTTACTCGCGCTCAATGGTCCCGCGCCGCCGCCGGGGCCGCCGCCCTC
>JACPRL010000053.1 GCA_016189965.1 Acidobacteriota bacterium
AGGGCAACTGGTTGATGATGGTCTGCCCGCCGAGGGTCGAGCCCACCGCGCCGGGCGGCAGGATGAGCGTGCGCTTGGTGATGAAGTCGCTGATCTCGTTATCAAAGGCGCTGAACGAAGCCGTCATCCGCCGCGCGTGCACCCTGACCCCCAGCTCGTAGTTGTAGAGCACCTCCGGGCTGAGCGTCGCCACGGGCTGGCCCGTGCTGACCGCCTGCGCATCGGCGCGGCTGCCGATCAAACCGCCCGCTGCTGTCCCTTGGTCGGGCGAGACTTCAAACCCATTTGAGCTCAGACCCACTGAGCTGAAGTCCGTCGTGTTCGGCGCGCGGAACCCGCGGCGCACCGCGGCCAGAAAATCAAGATAGGGCGTCACGCGCACCACCGCGCCTACGTTGAAGGTCAGGTCGTGGATGGTGGCGGAGAAATCCGGCACCAGCGGCTGCCCGTTCGCATCGCGCAGGTTGGCGTCGGCGAAGGTGCGGAAGTTGGCGCCGCTGTAGCGCAGCCCGCCTTGCAGCCGCAAGCGGCTCGAGAAGAGCTCCACCCCGTGCTGGTAGAAGAGCCCGTAGGTGGTGTAGCGCGACTCGTCGGGGAACCGCCCGCGCACCGCCCGGCGCGCCCCGCTCAACGGGTCGATGCGCGTGCGGGTCGAGTCAATGTACTCGTCGTAGATTTCGCCGCCGAAGACCACCGACTGGTGGGCGCCGAGGTGCGCGCTGGCTTGCACCTGGTAGCCGAAGGCGTCCACGTCGTTGAACTCGTCGCTGATCGCCGCCAGGGCATTCCCGCTGCCGCCCTGCTCGGTGCGGTCATCGCGCTGGCTGTTGTAGGAGAAGGTGCCGGTGAGGCTGTCGAGCCAGCCCGCCGGCTGTTTCTCGTAGCGCACGTAGAAAAAGTCCAGAATCTGCGGGTCGAAGGCGTGGATCAGGTCGCCGTTGCCGCCGTTCAACCGGTCGTAGCGCCGCCCGCCACGCTGCTCGCTGCGCAGATAAGAGGCGGTGAAGTTGTGCCCCGGCGCCGGATTCCAGTAGAAGCGCACAAAGCCGCCCCACTGGGTAAAGGCTGTGTCCTGCAACCGCTCGCCCAGAATGTCGGACGGCAGGCCGAGGAAACGCGTCACGGCGGCGTGCGAGTCCCCGCCGCCCCCTACGCGCAGGTCCTGCACCCGCGCCCCGGAGAGCCCGCCCAGCAGGCTCCAATGCTCACTCCCGTAGGAGAGCCGCAACTGCCCGCCGCTGGCCAGGTCGGCGGTGCGGAAGAAGGGGGTGAACTCGCCGTGGAAGTGCCGGTCAGAGGTGACCGGATAGGGGCGCACCGGCAGCACGTTCACCGTGCCGCCCAGGCTGTCGCTGCCGTATTGCGCCGAGCCCGGGCCCCGCGCCACTTCGAGGCGCTCGACAAAGTTCGGGTCCACCAGGGCGAAGTATTGGTTGGGCCCGGGGCGAAAGGTCGAGTTGTTGTAGCGGATGCCGTCCACCAGATGCAGCACCTGCTGGCCGGTCAGCCCGCGGATGATCACGGCGCCCTGGTGGCTCGTGGTCTGCTGGACCTGGACGCCCACTTCCTCCTGCAAGGCTTGCGGCAGGATGACCCCGGGGCGGCGCGCCAGCGCGTCACCCGCCACGATGTTCACCTGCGTCGGCAGATCAAAAGCGCTCGCCACCTCGCCGCGGCCGGGCGTCACCGTCACCGTCGTGCTCATGCTGCTCAGCCGCAGCACAATCTCGACGGGCTCGGCCGTGCGCCGCGGCACGCTCACCGCCATGCTCTGCGGCTCCATCCCGGGAAAGCGCGCCACCAGCTCGTAGCTCCCCGCCGGCAGCCGAACTAGCAGGAACTGACCCTGGGAATCGGTTTCAGCCGAACGCACCGGCGTGTGGCCGGCGCTGAACAGCGTCACCGAGGCCTTCACCAGAACAGCCCCGCTCGGGTCGAGCACCCGCCCAGCCACCTCGTAGCCCTCGCGCCGGCTGCTGTCGTCGGCTTTGGCCGCAAACGCACCGACCAAAGCGATCACACTCAAACTCAAGGCGAGAGTAGGTAGACGTCGCACGTGTTTCTGCAACTCAGTTGCAATTACGCCGCCTACTCTACTCGGACCCCGCCACGCTTGTCAATGGAAAGCAGGGTAGGACGCAGAAGATTCTGTTGCATCTCCGTTGCAACGATTTGCAACCAGGATGGAAGAATTCTAAACAGGAATCCGGCCTACCGCCGGCAGTCGGCGCAGTAGCCGCCCATCTCCACGCGCGTCACCACGATGTGGAAGCCGCAGTCGCGCTCCACCTGCCCCTTCAGCCGCTCGAAGAGCGAGCTTTCAAACTCCATCACCTTGCCGCAGCGCAGGCAGGCCATGTGGAGGTGCTCACGCTGAGGGTGGCGCTCGTAGTAGTGGCCGTCGCCGCGCAGGTGGAGCAGGTCGAGCTCGTCCACCAGCCCGTGTCGCTTGAGGAGCCGCAGGGTGCGGTAGACGGTAACGCGGTTAATCGAGGGGTCGAGCTTGCGGGCCTTGCGCAGGATCATCCCTGCGTCCAAGTGCTGGTCGGCGGTCTCCATCAACCCCAGGATGATGCGCCGTTGGCGCGTCATCCGCACACCCCGCGCCAGTAACTCAGCCTGCAACCGTCCCGGCGCTTCCGTCTGCGGCATCGGCATGGGCCTCGCCTCCTGAAACCACGTTGCAAAAAGACTACTCCCTGCCCCGTGGCAAGTCAAGCTGACGGCTGAGAGCTGTCAGCACTCAGCGATCAGCCGCAAGCCAACCCATCCTTCTGCCTTTGTGGCTTTGTGTCTTTGTGGCTAGTCTGTCGGTTCGCCGGCGGGGACCGCCGTGGCGCGCTTCTGGGCGACGTAGTCCTCGAGCTCCTTCACCAGCTCCGGCACGATGCGGTCTTCGGGCACGCGCCGGATGGCGATGCCGTCGCGGTAGATCATCCCGTTGCCTCGCCCGCAAGCCACGCCCAGGTGCGCCGTGCGGGCTTCGCCCGGGCCGTTCACCGCGCAGCCCATCACCGCCAGGTTCACCGGCTCGTTGATGTGCGCCACCTGGCGCTCAATCTCGCCCACGATCTTGAACAAATCCACTTCCAGCCGCCCGCAGGTGGGGCAGGCGATGACGTTGACGCCGCGGGCGCGGATGTCGAGGCTCTTCAGAATCTCGTAGGCCACCCGCACTTCCTCGGCCGGGTCGGTAGCCAGCGACACCCGGATGGTGTCGCCGATGCCTTCGGCTAGCAGCATCCCCAGGCCCACCGCCGACTTGATGGTGCCGGAAAAACCCGTCCCCGCCTCGGTGATGCCGAGGTGGAAGGGGTAGTCCACCTGCGGGGCGAGCAAGCAGTAGGCTTCGACGGTCAACTGCACGTGCGAGGACTTGAGCGAGACGATGGTGTCGCGGAAGTCGAGCTCTTCGAGGATGCGGAGGTGGTCGAGCGCGCTTTCCACCATCGCCTCGGGCGTCGGGTAGCCGTACTTTTCCAGCAGCCGCCGCTCGAGCGACCCAGCGTTCACCCCGATGCGGATGGGCACGCCGCAGGCCTGCGCCTTGCGCACCACTTCGCGCACTTTCTCGGCCTCGCCGATGTTGCCCGGGTTCAACCGCAGCTTGGCGATGCCGGCGTCGAGCGCCATCAGCGCCAGCCGGTACTGGAAATGGATGTCGGCCACGAGCGGAACGTGCGGCACGCGCTTGGCGATTTCTGCCAGCGCCCGCGCCGCCGCCGCATCCGGCACGGCCAGCCGCACCAGCTCGCAACCGACCGCGGACATCTCCTCGATCTGCGCCACCGTGGCCCCGACATCGCGCGTGTCGGTCTTGGTCATTGACTGCACCACGATGGGCGCGTCGCCGCCGATGGTGAGCGGCCCCACCTTCACCGGACGCGTCAGCCGCCGCGGCCGTTGCTTTTCGAGCATCCGAGCTCTCCTCTTTCTCCCTACGCGCGACTAGTTGCGGTAGATGCGCGCAATGTCATTGTACATCACCACCGCAAAGACCAGCACCAGGAAGAGGAAGCCGAGCTGCACCAGGCGCTCCTTCAGCCGCAGGCTGAGGTCGCGCCGCAAGACTCCCTCGATGGAAAAGACGAGGATGTGGCCGCCGTCCAGCACCGGTATGGGCAGGAGGTTCAAAACCCCCAGGCTCAGGCTGAGCAGCGCCATCAGGTTGATGACCGGCAGCCAGCCGCCCTGCTCGCCCACCTCGCCGGTGAAATGCACGATGCCCACCGGCCCTTGCACGCCGCGCAGGCTGGCGCGCCCGGTCACGAGACGTCCCACCAGCCCCAACATCTGCACCGTGATCTCGGAGTTGCGCTTGACCGACTCACTGAAGGCCTGCGGCACCGTCAGGTCTTTGCGCACCGTGCGCGGCCCGTGGCTCAGTCCCAGAATCCAGCGCTTCCCTTCCGGATGGTCACCGTAGATGGGAGTGAGGGAAACTTGCTGTTCGACGCCCTCGCGTTCGATGGTCAGTTCTACGGGCTCCCCCCCCCACCCCTGCAGGCGCTGGGAGATGGCGCTCTCGCCCGAGGGGCTGGGGTAGAGCGGTTCGCCGTTCATCTCCTGCAGGATGTCGCCCGGGCGCAGGCCGGCGCGCTCGGCGGGGCTGCCGGGCTGCACGCTCAACACCACCGGTCGGCTGTCGGGCACCCAGCCGATGCGCCACGGATCCTGCTCTGTCTCCGGAGGAACCTCCAGTTGCAGTTGAACCGCCGCGCCAGCCCGCTCCACCTCGAGTCTTGTCGGGCCAGCCGGCGCCAGCACCGTCTCCAGCACTGCTTTCTCCCACGTGGGAATCTCGGCGGCGCCGAGGCGGAGAATGCGGTCGCCCGGCTCGAGTCCGGCGCGCGCGGCGGCTGAGTCCGGCAGCACGGCCCCAATCACCGCCGGCTCTTCCAAGTAGGCCGGGCGTTCGTAACGGACGGCAAAAACGCCGGTGAGCAGCGCCACCGCGCTGACGATATTCATCGTCGGCCCGCCCAGCACGATGAGCACTCGCTGCCAGCGCGGCTTGGAGAAGAATTCGTCCGGCGCGCCGGTGCGCTCGGGGCCCGGCGTGTCGCCGGCCATCTTCACGTAGCCGCCCAACGGCAGGGCGCTGACGCGGTAATCGGTGGGCCCGCGCTGCCAACCCGCCAGCCGCGGCCCAAAGCCGATGGAGAAAATCTCCACGCGCACGCCGAGCAGCCGGCAGACGATGAAGTGCCCCCACTCGTGCACCAAAATCATCAGCCCGAGCAGGACAATGGCCCAGAGGACCCAGAGGCTCATCGGGCTCGCCTCGCTCGTCGCGCCAGCCGGCTGGCCACGTGCTCGGCGTAGGCGCGCGCCTGCTGGTCGCAGGCCAGCACGTCGTTGAGCGAGCCCAGCGGCACCGGCGTGGAGGCCTCCAGCACCCGCTCGATCAATTCCGGGATCTGCGTGAAGCGCAGCCGCCGCGCCAAAAATGCCCGCACCGCCACTTCGTCGGCGGCGTTCAGCACGCAGGGCAGCGAGCCGCCGGCCGCCTGCGCCTGCCGCGCCAGCCGCAGGCAGGGAAACTTCTTTTCGTCGGGCGGGCGGAAGTCGAGCCGGCGCAGTTCGCGCCAGCTCAGGGAATGGTTGGTCGAAGGCAGGCGGTCGGGATAGGTGAGCGCGTACTGCAAGGGCAGGCGCATGTCGGGCGGGGCCAGTTGCGCCAGCACCGAGCCGTCCACGAACTCCACCATCGAATGAATCGTCGACTGCGGATGAATCACTACTTCAATCTGCTCCGGGCGCAGCCCGAAGAGCCACTGCGCCTCGATCACCTCGAAGCCTTTGTTCATCAGCGTGGCCGAATCCACTGTAATTCGACTCCCCATCTGCCAGTGGGGATGCTCGAGCGCCTGCCGCGGCGTCACCCGCTCCAGCCGCCGCCGCGGCGTGCGCAGGAACGGCCCGCCCGACCCGGTCAAAATCAACCGCCGCACCTCGCGCGGCTGCCCGGCGCGCAGGCACTGGTGGATGGCGTTGTGCTCGCTGTCCACCGGCAGAATCTCGCTGCCGGAGACGCTGGCGGCCTCGGTCACCAGTTGACCCGCCGCCACCAGAACTTCCTTGTTGGCCAGCGCCAACGTCTTCCCTGCCCCCACCGCCTTGTAGGTGGCTTCTAATCCCACAATCCCCACCGTCGCTGAGACAACCATGTCCGCGCGCGGATGCAGCCCCACGGCCACCAGCCCCTGCCGCCCGGCAGCAATCTCCGGCAGCTTGGCCAGCCGCAGCCGGCGCAAGCGCTCGCGCAGCGCCGGCACTTTTTCGCTGGAGTGGATGGCCACCAGTTCGGGGTGGAACCGCGCCACCTGCCCGGCCAGCAGCTCAATGTTCTCGCCGGCAGCCAGCGCCACCACCCGCAGGCGCTCGGGGAATTGCTCCACCACTTCCAGGCACTGCCGGCCGACCGAACCAGTGGAGCCGAGGATGGCAATCTGGCGCATCAAGGCTGCCCGAGGCCGCGGGTCAACAAACTCCAATAGTACCACAGCGCCGGAAGTGCAAATAAGAGCGCATCCACGCGGTCGAGCACGCCGCCGTGCCCGGGCAGCAGCGCGGAAGAATCTTTAACGCCGGCGCTGCGCTTGAGCGCCGATTCGGCCAGGTCGCCCACCTGTCCCGCTACGTTCACCACCAGCGGAAGCAACACTCCGTGCACCGCCGCCATGTCCGGAAACCAAGCACGGAAGAGATAGAAACCTGCTGCTACGGTCAGAAGCAAGCTGGCGACGGTGCCTTCGACCGTCTTGCCGGGACTGATGCCCGGCGCCAGCTTGTGCCGGCCGAAGCCGCGACCGGCAAAATAGGCCGCCGTGTCGCCCACCCAGATGAGAAGCAGCAGATAGAGCAGCGCCCACTGGCCCTGCGGGCCGGCTCGCAAATCAATCGCCAGCGCCCAAGGAACGCCGAGGTAAAGCAGGGAGAAGATTCCTGTGGCTGCGGCCCAGAAAACCTCGGCCGTCATTTCCCGCCGCAGCAGCGAAACCGCGAACAGCAGGAAGCTGGCGGCCACCACGGCGGCGAACAGCTCCTCGGGCCGATACGCCGCTACTGTCCAGACGCCCACGGACAAGAGATAGACGGGCAATCGCGCCGGCGCGGTGCCCACACGGCTGGCCATCTCCAGGAATTCCCACAGTGCCAGCAGCGCCACTGGCAGCACACCCAGAAGGAAAAGCCAGCGCGGCGCCCAGAGCACCAGCGCCACCACCGCTGGTATCAAAATCGCTGCCGTCAGGACTCGTTTGAGCAGATCCATCGCAATCAGGACGCGCCGAGCCGAGCAGGAGACAGAAGGAGCGTCAGCATGTCCTCACCTGTTGTGACAATGGTGTGCGGATTATAACAGCGGGGCAAAGAGACTTTTCTCTTTAACGCCGCAGCGCTGCGGCCCCCCGCGAGGAACGTGAGGGTCCAGGAATGGGCCGGGCCGCGGCTTCCTCGTGCGGGGCCAGGCCGCCGTAGCGGCGCTCGCGGCGCTGGAAGTCGAGAATGGCCTCGAGCAGATGCGCCGGCGTGAAATCGGGCCACAGCGTCTCAGTGACCCAGATTTCCGTGTAGGCCAGTTGCCAGAGCAGGAAGTTGCTCAGGCGCATCTCGCCGCTGGTGCGGATGAGCAGGTCGGGGTCAGGCAGGTCGGCCGCGTAGAGATGCGCCGCCAGCGTGGCCTCGTTCACCTCGAGCTGGCCGTTGTGCTGAGCATGCTCGAGCAGGCGGCGGACGGCGTCGACCAGCTCGGCCCGCGCACTGTAGTTGAGCGCCACCACCACCTGCAAGCCGGTGTTGGCCGCCGTGGCTTTGATGGCGCGCGCCACATCCTCGCGCACCTCAGCGGGCAGCTCCTGCCAGCGGCCGATGGCGCGCAGGCGGACGTTGTTGCGGCGCATGTAGTCGAGCTCCCGCCGCACGTACTGCCGCAGGAGCTGCATCAGGAAGTCCACCTCTTCCGGCGGGCGCTTCCAGTTGTCGAGCGAGAAGGCGTAGAGCGTGAGCACGGGCAGGCCGATGCGGGCGCACGTTTCGACGATCTCCCGCGTGGCGCGCACGCCGGCGCGGTGGCCGGCGAGCCGCGGCTGGTGACGCCGGCGCGCCCACCGACCGTTGCCGTCCATGATGATGGCGATGTGGACGGGCAGAGCCGCCGGGTCCACCTGCGCCCAGAGTGTCGCTTCTCGTGTGTGCGGCTTAAAGGGCGGCTTGGTTGTCACAGGACTCACGGTAGCACAGTCACCCGAGGCAGGCAATCAGCGACGCGGCCCTCATCGTATGTTCGCGCCCATGACGATAGGATGGCCCGCCAGAAACAGGATGAGCAGGCCCAAGCTCAGCACAATCATCGCGCCGGCCGTCGTCCAAGCAATTGCGTTGCGCACCGATGTGTTCCGCCACTGGCCCATCAGATCTGAACGGTTCGTCAGGACGAGCAAGAAGACCAGTACGACCGGCAGCAGGAAGCCGTTGATGACCTGGGAGACCACCATGACCCGCACCAGCGGCGTGCCCGGGAGGAGAATCAGTCCGGCGCCGACCACGATCAGCGCCGTGTAGAGGGAGTAGAAGGTGGGCGCCTCGCGGAAGCTGCGGTCGAGGCTCGCTTCCACGCCCAGGCCTTCGCAAATGACGTAGGTGGTGGAAAGCGGCACGATGGAGGCGGCCAGCAGCGAAGCCATCAGCAGCCCCACGGCAAACAGCACAAAGGCGTAATCCCCCGCCAGGGGGCGCAACGCCAGCGCGGCATCGGCGGCGTCGGCGATGTTGGTGATGCCAGCCTGGTGGAGTGTGGCGGCGCAGGCCACCATGATGCAAAAGATGGTGGTCATCAGAACCACCGTGCCCGAAATCAGGTCGGCGTGGGCGCGCCGGTACTGGGCCGGGCGGATGCCGCGCTCCACTTCTCCCGCCTGCAGGTAGAAAAACTGCCAGGGAGCAATCGTCGAGCCCACCAGCCCGATGACCAGCAGCAGATAGGTGGTGTTCCATTCCACGGTGGGTCGGACGGTGTGATAGGCCGCCTGCCACCAGTCCGGCTCGGCCAAGACGGCGGAGAGGACGTAGGAGAAATAGAAGAGGCAACCCACCAGAAAGATGCGTTCCACGGTGCGGTACCTCCCGCGCAGCACCACGCCCCAGATGAGCAGCGCCGCCAGCGGCACGCTGATGTACTTGCTCACGCCGAAGAGTTGCATCGCCGCCGCCACACCGGCGAACTCGGCCAAGATGTTGCCGAAATTCACCGCCAGCAGAGCCAGCATCAGGAAAAAAGTGGTGCGGAACCCGAATTCCTCGCGGATCAAGTCGGAGAGTCCCTTGCCCGTCACCACCCCCAGCC
>JACPRL010000006.1 GCA_016189965.1 Acidobacteriota bacterium
GCGTTGCATGGTGCCGGCCTGCGCCGGATCTTCTCTTACTTCTCGAAAACCGTAAACACCAGCGTGGTGCCGCCGACGCGGAACTCGGTCAGGTGCTCCAGCTCGCCCGAATCTACGCGCTGGCCGCTGACGTAGGTGCCGTTCGTGCTCCCCAGATCAACCACCGTGGCCTTCGCCCCGCGGATTTCCAGCGCGCAGTGCGAGCGCGACACCTCCGCGTCGTCGATGACGATGTCGGACCCGGCGCGGCCCAGCACCATCCGCGGTTTGGTGATGGGGAAGACCTTGCCCTTGTGCGGGCCGCCGGTGACGGAGAGCGAGAGGCGTTTATCGGTGGGCAGCAACAGGTCGGCCCCCGGCTGGCTCACCAGCGTGGCTTCCGGCATGGCGGCCATCGTGCCGGTTCCCTTGGTGCCCGCCCCGGAAGGTGCCTCCGTCTGCGCCGCGAAAGTGCTCTGGCACTTGGTGCAGCGCACCTGCACCTGAGCGCGCCCGGCCAGTTGCTTCGGATCCAGCCGGTATTTGGTGTGGCATTTCGGACATTCGACAATCATGGGCTACGCGTCTCCGCTCCTTTCGGCGCTGCTGCCGCCCATCGTACCACAAGCGCGCCGCCCCGGCGCAGTCCGGCTCACTCAAATTGCGCCGCCAACTCCGTCAGGTCAGCGACGATCAGGTCCGGCACCGGCGTCGTGGGGAATTCCTTCCGCGTGCGCCGCACCAGCACCGTGCGAAAGCCGAGCCGCGCCGCCGTTCCGATGTCGTACTCGAAGCCGAAGGCGGCGTGCGCCACTTTCGCCGCCGGCAGCCCGAGCTTCGCGCGTGCCCGCTCGAAGGGCACCGCCGAGGGCTTGTAGGCGCGCGCCTGCTCGGCCGTCATCAGCAGGTCGAACTCCACGCCCATCAGCTTTACCGAAGCCGCCAGGATGTCGTCGTCAATGTTGGAGATGATGCCAAGCTTGACCTCTCGCTTGAGAATCCGGAGCGCCGCCGGCACATCCGGAAAAGGCTTCGAGGTTGCGATGGAATCGGTAAACGCGTTTGCCTCCGCCGCTCCCAGCGACAGTTGCTCAGCCGCCGCAGCCTCACAGAAGGCCTCGTGGGCGATGGCGCGGTAGCGGGCGTAGCTCTGCTGGATGCGCTCCCACTGCGCCCGCTCCCAGGCTTGGAAGAAACGCTCCAGTAACTCTTCCCGCTCGACGCCGCCGGGTAGCGCCACGCCGCTTTTCTCGAGCAGCTTACCGAGCGTCTTCTTTGCTCCGCCTTCCCAGTCAATCAGCGTCCCGTAGCAATCGAAAGTAATGGCTTCGATCTCTCGAAGCCACGCCGGCCGCGCGCTCATGGTCGGCCAGACTACCACGCCGTCGCCCGTGGTTGAACCCGGCCGGGCTTCCGCCTAGAATGGCTCCTTCCCCGGAGGGTGACGATCCCGATGCACGTCCTTGTTATCGGCAGCGGCGGGCGCGAGCACGCCCTGGCCTGGAAATTCAAGCAGAGCCCGCGCGTCAAGAAGCTCACCTGCGCTCCGGGCAACGCCGGCATGGCGCAGTTGGGCGAGTGCGTCACCGCTGACGTCAAGGACGTCGCCGGCCTGGCGGCCCTGGCGGAAAAAATCAACGCCGACCTGACAGTGGTCGGGCCGGAGCTGCCGCTGGTGCTGGGCGTGGCTGACGAATTCGCCCGCCGCGGCCTCCCCCTCATCGGGCCCACCAAAGCGGCGGCGGAGATCGAGGGCAGCAAAGTCTTCGCCAAGGAGTTCCTGAAGCGCCACGGCATCCCCACCCCCGGCTTTACCGTCTGTTCCGACCACGGCGACGCCTACGTGGCGCTGTGCGCGGTCGAGTGGCCGGTGGTCATCAAGGCCGACGGGCTGGCCGCCGGCAAGGGCGTCCGCATCGCGCCCGAGCCCGACGACGCGACCGCCATCATCGAGGCGTTCATGGAGAAGCGCGAACTCGGCCCGGCGGGTGACCGCGTGATCATCGAAGAGTACCTCGAAGGCGAGGAGCTCTCCTTCATCGTGCTCACCGACGGCAAGAGCGTCCTGCCGTTCGCTCCCACGCAAGACCACAAGCGCGTCTTCGATAACGACCAGGGGCCAAACACCGGCGGGATGGGCGCCTGCTCGGACGAGGCTCTGCTCGACGCCGCGCTGCGCGCGCGCATCCTGCGCGAGATCGTCGAACCCACCTTCCGCGGTCTCGAAGCCGAGGGCCGCCCCTACCAGGGCTTCCTCTACTTCGGCCTCATGCTCACCGCCGACGGACCGAAGGTGCTTGAGTTCAACTGCCGCATGGGCGACCCGGAATGCCAGCCGCTCGTCGTGCGCCTGGAGAGCGACCTCGTGGATGTGTTCGAGAAACTGGCGGCAGGCCGGTTGGGAGAAGCGGAGCTGCGCTGGAGCGCCGACTCCTCGGCCTGCGTCGTGCTGGCCGCGCAGGGCTACCCGGGGAACTACGAGACCGGAAAGCCGATTACAGGGATTGAGGAGGCGGAGAAGGCGGACGGTGTGGCGGTGTTCCACGCCGGAACGAAGCGCGCCGATGGGAAACTGGTCACAGCTGGCGGGCGCGTGCTCGGCGTCACGGCCCGCGGCGCCGACCTGCGCGCCGCTGTCGAGCGTGCCTACGCCGCCGTCGAAAGGATCCGCTTCGACGGGATGCACTTCCGGCGCGACATCGGCGCGCGCGGGGTCGAGAAGCTGGCGGCACAACGGTAGAGACTAGAAGAAGCAGAGGAGCAGATGAAGCAGAGGAAACAAAAGAATGCCAGGCCGCTGGTGGGCGTGGTCATGGGTTCCGACACCGACTGGCCGGTGATGAGCGAGACGGTGAAGGCGCTGAAAGAATTCGGCGTGCCGTGCGAGGTCGAAGTCACCAGCGCCCACCGCTCCCCCGAGCGCACCCACGAGTACGCCCGCACCGCCGCC